>JBJEKE010000133.1:0-15914 GCA_051878475.1 Muribaculaceae bacterium
GGGCAACGGTTACAGCCGGTGATGTGCTCAATAAATTTGAAGGCCGGAATGTATCTGACAAGCAAGAAGGACAGATGTATAGTGTGGTCGAAAACTTCGACTCGGTGGCTGCCGGCAAGCGCGACATAGGCAAGCATGCCGGATTACCGTGGTTCGACGGCTTGATTTACGAGAGCATCCGTGGCATTGCCGACCTTCTGGCCCTACAATCCAATCAGGAGATTGAAGCGCGCGTCGACGATATCATTGCCCATATTGAGGCAGCACAGGAATCGGAGCCTGACGGGTTCTTGAACACCTACACCCAGCTGGTGGAGAACAGCCATCGATGGGGTGAGAACGGCGGCTTGCTGCGCTGGATGCACGATGTGTATAACTCGGGTATGATGGTTGAGGCCGGTGTTCATTATTATAATGCCACCGGCAAGACCACGATGCTGCGCGTGGCCACCCGCCAAGCCAATCTGATGTGTAGCTACATGGGTGAGCTACCCAAGCACAACGTGGTGCCGGCACATTCCGGACCTGAGGAGGCCATGGTGAAGCTGTATCGCCTGTATAAGGACCATCCCGAGCTGGCCTCGAAGGTGGGGCTTAGCGTCGATGCCGACGAATATCTGCGCCTTGCCGAATTCTGGATTGAGGACCGTGGCCATCACTGTGGCTTGCCGCTGTGGGGCACATGGGGCAACGGCGAAGCCGAGAAGTGGATTAAGGAGAACCACTATGCCGAGGAACAATATGGTGAGCATTCGCGTCCCTCGTTTGGCGACTATGCGCAGGACTCAATTCCGGTGTTTGAGCAGTGCACTATCGAAGGCCATGCCGTGCGTGCCACATTGCTGATGACCGGTGTGGTGGCAGCCGCCATCGAAAACCACGACACCAGCTACGTGTCGGCCGGTAAGCGCCTGTGGAACAATATGGTGGGCCGTCGAATGTTTGTAACCGGCGGCGTAGGTGCAGTGCACTTCGACGAGAAATTCGGCGAGGACTATTTCCTTCCCACCGACGCCTATCTTGAGACGTGTGCAGCCGTCGGCGCCGCTTTCTATAGCCAGAAACTCAACCAGCTCACAGCCGACGCCCGCTATTTCGACGAATTCGAGCGCTCGCTATATAATAATGTTCTCACCGGCATATCGCTTGAAGGCACTGAGTACACTTACCAGAACCCTCTCAACTCCGACACCCACTCTCGTTGGGAATGGCACGAATGCCCATGCTGCCCGCCGATGTTCCTCAAGCTCGTGTCGGTGGTGCCATCGTTTATCTATGCCTATCGTGGCAACGACGTGTACGTGAATATGTTCATTGGCAGCCGCGCATCGCTCCCTGCCAAATCGGGCGCAGTGACGATAATCCAGAGCACCGACTATCCTTGGCACGGCCATGTGAGGATAAACGTCGACTGTGGTGCCGCACGCCAGATGGCACTGCATGTGCGCATTCCCGGTTGGGCACAATCGGTTGAGAATCCTTTCGGACTGTATAATTCGGCAGTTTCGTCGGCTGTGAAGCTAAGCGTCAACGGCAAGGAGATTGCTGTTAACATAGTCGACGGCTATGCAGTAATCAACCGCGAATGGTGCGCTGACGATGTTCTGGAGATGGAATTGCCCATGGAACCGCGCGTAATCACCGCCAACGAGCAAGTGAAGCAGCTTAATGGTATGTGTGCCCTGGCATGCGGCCCCATCATCTATAGCCTGGAGAAGAGCGACAACGCCAACGTGGCATCGTTGGCCATAGACGCCGCGGCCCCAATGACAGTGAACTTCGAACCCAATATGCTTGGCGGTGTGAATGTGATAAAGGGAACCGGCGTTGCCGATGGCAAGAGTGCCGAGTTCACCGCAATCCCATATTTTGCACTCGGCAATCGTGGCCACGAGCCATATCGAACTTGGCTACCGATAAAGCAGTAATCCTGGCAATTAGCCGACATAGTACCACCGGGGATAAGATGGCGAGAACCAACTTATCCCCGGTGATTTTATTTGGCCGCCGGTCCTATTTCCTGGTGGCAGAATATTTGGCGTAGGCGCGTGCCAGCCGGGTGTGATAGCCGCGACGGGCATACGACGGGCCATTATAGGCGCGGGCAAATGCACGCCAGTTCTTGGCCTGGAGATATTTCAACATGCCCGAATTCTTGATGAAGCGGGCAAATAGCTCGAGCTGCATGGCCTCGGAATAGCACATTGCATCCACAAACTCCTCAACCGAATCCATACCGCATTTGTGCCAATTGAAACCGCCAATCTGGAACATCCCCCAGAATGTGGATTCGTTGGCAATTACCGGGTCGATTTGCCGGGCGGCATCGAGCCTTGCCTGCTGCGCCAACGCATACGAGCCGTATTTTCGCGAGTTCACCGGCGCTAAGGCAATGGCCGCCTGTCCCTTGGGCTTTGCAGTGCTGATGCCGGCACGCTTGGCGCGGCTGCGGAAAATAGTGCGGTCGAAGTTGATAATCGGCTTCATCGGGGCATAGAACCCCGTTTGGTGCTTTCCCGCCTCAATTTCCACTACAGCGCGAATGGTTGCCACTTCAATCCCCAGCTCGGTTGCCACTTGCCTGAAATCGTCGTCGGTGAGCTTCCAATATCGTGTCACCTCGTTGCCCGGCCCAACATAGTTAAACAGCGAGTCGCACTCCACGGCATAGTCGTCGATGTCAATAGACTCAACGGCCACACAAGGGAGCGTAGCAGTGCACATAACAATCTGGGCAATGGTTGATGGCTGCATTGTCATGCAGAAACTGAGGGAAAAAGGAAGGGTGTACTTCCATCCGGAGCAGTTTCCGGCGAGTGTACACCCTTTACGTTTAATTAATGAATCAGGCCTTAGCCACCATTTCGAGAACTCGAACCAGGTGGTTCCAGAATTTCTCAACTGCCGGGATATGCATTCTCTCCTTCGGTGAGTGGACATTCTGCAAAGTAGGGCCAAACGAAATCATATCGAGTTTCGGATAGATTTTCTTGAAATAACCGCATTCCAGACCAGCATGGATAGCTGTGGTGAGTGGAGTGATGTTGTAGAGGTCCTCGTAAGCCTTGATGGCGATTTTCAGGATTTCAGAGTCGACATTCGGAGTCCATCCGGGATACCCGTCGCCGTGAGTAACCTTAGCTCCGGCAAGCTGGAACACAGCTTCAACCTGCTGAGCGATGTCGTATTTGCGCGATTCAACCGAACTGCGCTGCGAAGTGGTTACGAGAATCTGGTTGTCGGGCAGCATTTTCACCGAAGCCAGGTTGGTTGACGTTTCAACGAGGCCTTCAATGTCACGGCTCATAGAAATGACGCCGTGAGGACAAGCATACATTGCACGAATTACGGCATTTGCTGTGTCGGTGTCGATGCAATATTCAGGGGCCTCAACCGATTCGAGCGTGATGTTGAAATTCTCAACGCCCTTGTATTCAGCCTCAATGTCGGCGATATAGTTGTTTAGTGCCACGCGAACCTCCTCTTTATTGTCGGTGTGAACGCCGAAAATGGCGCTTGCCTCGCGAGCGATTGCATTGCGCAGGTTGCCGCCGTTGATTTCCGACAGAGCCACATCGTGTTTCTGCATTATGGTCCAGATGAATCGGGTGAGCACCTTGTTGGCGTTAGCACGTCCCTTGTCGATGTCAGAGCCGGAGTGGCCGCCCTGCATTCCCTTGCATTCGAGCTTAAAGTAGTGGTATTTCTCGGGTGAATAAGAGCGTTTGTAAGTGAAAGTACAAGTGGTGTCGATACCGCCGGCACAACCCATGAAAATCTGGGCTTCGTCTTCAGAGTCAAGGTTCAGAAGAATATCGCCCACGAGCATATCGCTGCCAATGTTGACAGCTCCGGTGAGGCCGGTTTCCTCGTCGACGGTGAATAGAGCCTTAACCGGGCCGCAGACAATCGATTTGTCGACCATCACAGCCAGTGCGGCAGCCATGCCGATACCATTGTCGGCGCCGAGGGTAGTGCCGTTGGCATGCACCCATTCGCCATCAATGATAGTTTGGATAGGGTCGGTGTCGAAGTTGTGCTCAACATCGTTGTTTTTCTCACACACCATGTCCATATGGCCCTGGAGGATAACCACCGGTGCATTCTCATGACCCGGGGCAGCCGGCTTCAGCATTTCAACGTTGCCGATGGCATCGGTCTTTACCTCAATACTGTGCTCTTTGGCAAAGTTCAGAAGAAATTCACGGATTTTCTCCTCTTTTTTCGATGGACGTGGCACCTTAGTAATCTGGTCGAAAATGTTCCAGATTAATTCGGGCTTTAATTCTGTGATATTCATTTTAGTAAGATATTAATATGAAATGTTTAAACTTGATTCAAAATGAAATTTTGTTAAATATGAGATTAAAACAGCACTAAGTTACAAAAATAATTTGAGTAGATAGAGAAAAAATCTAACCTTTTCATATCTTTGCAAATGATTTCGCAAAACCAGGCATGCCCAGCGGCAGGCACAGGTTGAAAATCGTAAGCTGTAATCCCTTTCTGAGGGCAAATATAGCAGAAAAACCAATGGCAGAGTGCTGTGTTATGGAAATTTTTCATAACTTGGCGCCAGATTGTGACAAATAAAGAAACTTTAAATATTAATCATTAAGTTACAGAAATGAAAATTTTGTATAGAACATTACAATTGTCGCTTATCTTGTTATTCGTAGGCCTCTTTACATCGTGTAACAAGGCAAAGGACGAGACTCCGAATGTTGATAGCCCTAAATCTGATGCAACTGCAATGCTTAACATTCGCTACATTGACAAAGATTCGTTGTTGCACAACTACAACTTAGCCAAGGATTTGAGCGAAGCAATGCTTCGTACTTCGGACAACTACGAGAACATCCAGCGTCAGAAAGCCAATGAAATCCAGAAATTTGCTGCTCAGATTGAGAACAAATATAAAACCAATGGTTACCTTTCTGAAGCAAGTTTCAATGCCGACCAGCAGAAACTGCAGAAGATGCAGCAGGATGCTCAGGCTTATCTGGCAAATCTGGAACGTAACATCCAGAACGAGATGATTCAGAACAACATTCAACTTAACGATAGCGTTGAGAATTTTATCAAGGCCTATAACAAGGAAAAAGGCTACGAAATCATCTTAGACAAGGCTGCTTGCCTGTTCATCGATGAGAAATATGATATCACCGACGAAATCATCAAGGGCCTTAACGAACGTTACAATAAAGTTGAATCGAAATAATAATAGTTTCAAATAACAACGAAGAAGTGCCGCTTCCTACCTGGAGCGGCACTTCTTCGTTTTGGATAGGATGCCAAATATTATTTCAGTCGGATTGCGCGCATGGAGTAGGGTGGCAGGCTGATAGTGAGTGAGTCATCCTGACGGACGCTGTAGATGCCGCGTTCCGGAATGGCATCGTGTGAGCCGGGTGTGCCAGAGAAACCCTCGTAGGGGAGTTGCTGGGCAATCGGCATCTGAGGCGTCGACAAGGTGAGTTCAAGGCTCACAGGCAGTACGTTGACCACTTTCAAGAATGTTTCGCCGGTGGCTGAGTTGCGCACCACGCTTGTGGCCACGCGATGAGCCACGATGCTGTCAGCCTCGAGACGTGAGACGATGTATTCGTTGCCACCATACACCGAGAACAGTCGCTGAGTCTCATACGATGGAGATTTCACTATTTCGTTGTTGCTGAAGTACATCATGTCAGGGCTCCAGTTACTGTGGCCGTTTTTCGAGAACAGCGGTGCGTAGGAGGTCATGGTCACCACATCGGCATTGCGCTCGATGTTGCATAGATGCACAGCCTCGGCCAAGGCGCAGTCAATGCCGTTAGTGCCGCGAATCGAGGCGGCATATTCGCCCAGATACACTTTGGGCCCGTTGCGGTCGTAGACGTCGTAGTAGTGCTGATTGTTGAGAAACCATCCCACGCTTTCGTAGTAATGCTCGTCGATGATGCTGAAGATGTCGCGGTGCTCGTTTGCAAATCTCCAACCCTCGATATAGTCGGATGATGGCGCATGGAATGGCCCCGCAGTTCCGCATATTTCAATTTCGGGATAGCGTTCCTTTATGGCTTTGGCAATCATGATGTATCGCTCCTCAAATACAGTAGAAATCAGGTCTTCGTTGCCAACACCAATATATTTAAGGTTGAAAGGCTCGGGGTGTCCGGCATCGGCACGCATTCGAGCCCAACGGCTCGTTGACGGGTCGCCGTTGGCCCATTCGATGAGGTCGAGGAATTCCTGAATGTAGGAAGGCATATCGTCCATGTCGATGCCGCCTTGCTGTCCGGCATATCCCGATGCGTCGGGCTCTGAATTCTGGCAAGGCACACCGGCAGCCAGCACCGGCAGGGGCTCGGCACCTATGTCCTCGCAGAACTGGAAGTATTCGAAGAAACCGAGACCGCGGGTCTGGTGGTATCCCCAGATGTTTCGGTCGGGCACGCGCTCGTAGAGTTCGCCCACGGTGTGGTGCCAATGGTAAATGTTGTCGAGTCCTTGGCCGTGGCTCATGCATCCTCCCGGAAAACGGATAAACTTAGGCTTTAGGTCGGCAATGGCTTGCGCCATATCAGCCCGCAAACCGTTTTTACGATGCATAAAAGTGTTTTCGGGGAAAAGGCTAATCATATCGATGGCCAGTCGGTTCTTTTTCATTGGCGTGATGCGCAGCTGAGCGTTTGTGGCGCTTCCGTTAGCTTTCATCGATGCTTCCAACTGCTTCCAGCCCTCTTTTTTGTCAACTTTTAGCGATGTGGCAGCAACGGTGCGTCCGTCGGCCACAAGTTCCACTTTCAGCGAGTTGGCTTTTCGGCTGATGTTGTTCACGAATATGCTGAAGTTGAAGGCATCGCCTTCATTCACCACTGTCCCATCCCAACCGGTGTTGGTGAGTGCTTTTCCGTTAAGAATTGCATAGTGGGGATTATTGTTGCTCAAAGGCTTATCGGTAGCAATTTCCGGTGTGGTGCCGCCGTCGACGCTCCATGCCGTGGTGCTGTTCCATTCGCGGCGATCGCGCGAAGAATATTCAAAGTCGCGGTTCTGTATCAGTTCGGCATACAATCCACCGTCGGCAGCATAGCTAATGTCCTCGAAGAATACGCCAATAAGTTTGTCGCTTATCGGTTTGGTGTCATTGATGTCGATTCGCAGCAGTGCCTTTGCTGTCGAGGGCAGTTTCGGGAGAAGTGTCGAATTGTCATCGGCAAGCGACTCACGCCATCGCCGGGCATTCTCTTGCTGCAAGTTGAAATAATCTCGGAGTTCCGATAGTTGAGACTGAGGGATGTCAATCCATATCCCGTTAGTGGCTTTTCCTCCAATTTCAGCCGAATCGGCAGTTGTCGGCACGTAATTGGTTGCCGGCACCTCAACATCGGGTGAGAAATGACGGATATCGGTATCGGAATAAGTCATGCGCACCTTGCCATCCTTTGTCTTGAAGTATACAGTGACGCCACCACCATTTCGAGGCTTAACTATGGGCGCAACACATCCGCCGACCGACATCCGAGGATAATCTTGCGGACGCCAAGTGTGCAGGTCGTCGGAACAGGTGACAGCAAAGCAAGGCGATGTCTCGTCAACCTGAAACACAGCCACAGTTAGTCCATTGGCCAGACGGGTAATGGAGGGTGCATACATTTTCTTTCCTGAGCCCCATGGCCCGTAGTCAGAAGAGAACAGTTGGCCCAAGTCGTCAAGGTTGCCGTTGGCATTTTCAGCGGCAATACGCATTCCACTGCCGGGGTCGGTGTTGTAGAAAAACACTCTTGCCATGTTGCTGTTCTGGGCGCATACCCCCGATGCCACGGCAACAATGATTGTTGCCAATAGAAGTATTCGTTTCATTGTATCAAGAAATAATTTGTTGGTCAATTCAATTATTCAGCCACAGAGACAGCCGAGAGGCTTTGCGGCAGCCACACAGCCATATTGCCCTTTCCACGATGACACCATGCGTAGTAAGGGATAAGTGTAAGCTTCACCTTGTTGGCCACGAGTGCACCTGTAGCATCGTAGGCGAGTGTCTGGGCATCGGTGGTGAGTGTGATGAGTCCGTTGATGAGTTCGGGGCGGTTGGTGGCCGTTATCTTAGGATTTCTGTTTACTATGATGCTGTGGATGTTGAAGTCGTTGTCGGGCCATTCGGCACAGTACACCAGCGGTCCGCGCTCGAAAGCCACGCGTCCACGGTCGGCTGCCACATTTTCGTTGGCAACGACTGTGCGAGGCTCCATATCGAAGTGGATGTCGACCACATCGTCCTTTTTCCACTTGCGGTTGATTGTGATATATCCTTTCTCGATGTTGGAATCAACGGCAATGCCGTTAACCATGATGTTGAATCCCGGCTGCTTGCCGTCGGAGTATGAATATAGGTCGGATGGAACCACCTTGTTCTGCACCCATCCTGGAATTCGTATCTTCATGCCGAATGTTCCGGCTTTGTTTTTATCGACGGTGATTCTTATGTCGCCGTCCCACGGATAGTTGGTAGATTGGCTTAATTCTACCGATTTCCCTTCGACATCAAGTCTCGCGGTGTTCGACATGAACAGATTTACATACACATCACGGTTCTTTACCGCATATACATATCCTGGAATTGAAGGAATGAATCGGCACAGGTTCGAAGGGCAGCAGGCGCATCCAAACCATGGCTGGCGCTGATGCTCGCCGTGCGACTCCAGCGGGTTGGGATAGAAGAAAGCTCCACCATCAACCGACATTCCAGATATCACACCATTATATAATGTGCGCTCGAGTACATCGTAGTATTTTGCATCGCCGTGCATGAGAAACAACCGATGATTCACATATACGTTGCCAATGGCAGCGCACGTTTCGCAGTATGCCGATGCATTGGGCAATTCGTAGTTGTCGCCAAACGATTCGCCTTCGTGTCGCGCACCGATGCCGCCGGTAACGTAGTATTTGCGGCCTACTATGTTTTCCCAGATTGAATCGATAGCGTTGACGTAGGCCGGATCGCCTGTGAGTGCAGCCACATCGGCCATTCCGGCATACATATACACAGCCCTCACTGCATGTCCAACAGCTTCTCGCTGGTCGACAACCGGCATATGAGCCTGGCTATATGCGTCGGTGCGGGAGGTGTAACCTCGTTTGTCAAGGAAAAACTTTGCTTGGCGCAGATATTTTTCATCGCCGGTGACTATGTAGAGCTTTGCCAATGCCATCTCGGCGATCTGATGTCCAGGGACCTTTACCAATTGTCCATCGCCAGGACCGATTTCGCGGCACACGCAGTCGGCATATCGGATGGCGATGTCGAGGAAATTCCGTTTGCCGGTGGCTTGATAGTGAGCAATGGCACCTTCTACCATATGTCCAAGGTTATAGAATTCGTGGCTCAGGATTTCAACGGTTTCCCATCGTTTGCTTCCTGCCCATTCGTGAGGGTGCTTAGGGTTCATGGTACGGCTGGTGTAGAGGTATCCGTCGGGCTCTTGTGCGGCAGCTACAATGCTGAGCACGCTGTCGATATAGCTTTCCAGTTGCTTGTCGGGATAGGTTTGCAGAATGTAGCTGGCACCCTCTATGGTTTTATACACATCGGTATCGTCGAACGAGAATCCTCCAACGTGGATAGTGTCGGATGGGTGGACAGCATTCTCAAAGTTTCGGTAGCGTCCGGTTTCCTCGCATTTGCTGAAAGCGAGCGGTATGGTGGTGTGGCGGCAAGCCTTCAGCCGTTCGCCCCAGAATCCGTCGGCCAATTTCACTGAGGTGAATGGTGTAGGTTTGATGGGGTAGCAGTGGCTTTGTGAAGTGCTTGACTGTGCACAGGCACCAATCCATAGAATTGTAATCAAAGTGATTATAAGATTCCGTTTCATGATAATTTTGGTATAATTGATTGTTGCTATAAAGATAATAATTATATGCTAATAAAAAAGCGCTACAGCGCACAATAGTGGCGTAGCGCCCATGGGTCCTAAAACTTGATTCTGCTCTGACAAGCAATCTATCTTTTTTACCTGAATCTCGTGTTACACCATATTTTTGAAATCCGTTGGTTTGTGAGGAGAGCTTTAGGTTGGAGCCGACGTTGAATGGCGGCATACAAAACGTATTTTTCTACAATACATTTTCGATAGCAAATTTATGCTGTAAGTTCCGGATTCAGGTGTAACGTATTGTTCATCTATGGGGGTAAATAGTTCACAATTTTGCATATGCAATGTTTCGTGCGTTTGCCCGGCGTGGCATTGGACTGTGCCTCGGGGGCTTATAAGTCAATTTTTAGGGTGGATAGCTCATTGTGTGCTGTTGTACTTTTATTTTGTGGATAAATTAGTATTTTTGTGTATAATTACAACAATCCATGAGATACATAATAATATCTTTTATCTTTATTGCAGTTGGCGTTATTCGCGGCGCAGGCCACACGGTGGAATCGAATTTGTATGTCGACAATCTGTCGTTGAAGGATGGCTTATCGAACAATTTCGTTACGGCAATCTCTCAAGATAAGAACGGCTTTCTTTGGGTGGGCACTGAGTCGGGGCTTAATCGTTTCGATGGCGACAACTTCATGCTGTATCATGAGAACAACAGCCTTCTATCCGGCAATTCAATCAACGCACTGTATTATGACGAGAATACCGACCGATTATGGGTTGGGTCGAAAAAGGGGCTTAACGTACTTGATTGCTCCACTCAGGAATTCCTCGAGCTTTCTGTTCCAGATAGCGTTGGTAGTGTGAACGTGGTGAGTATATTCCGCAGTAACGACGGACATATCTATGCTGTGAACCATTATAATTTCATCCTCAGATATGATGCCGACGGCACTGGATTCAAGGTGATTAGGAGTGATGACTTCTCTGATATGCCATCCTCGCTGCTTTGCATGACCGATGACGGTAATGGTAATTTTCTCATAGGGCATGAAAACTATGGGCTCAGTGTGCTGAATGTGAACAACAAGCACATTCATAATTATAGACATATCGAAGGCAATGACAGAAGCCTGCCCGGAAACATAGTGCGTGCCATCCATGTCGACCGCTACAAGAACATATGGGTGGGGACAAACAACGGCTTGGCTCTGTTCAACCCTATGAGCGGCGAGTTCACCACATATCATCAATCAAATGCTGAACATGGAGTGCGTAAGGCTCTGAATGTGTACTCTATAATGGAATCGCGCGAGGGTGCGCTGTGGATTGGCAGCGACATAGGCGGAGTGTGTATGCTCGACATCGGCGATTTATCGATGTCGAATCCTGATAGGTTGAATTTTGTGAATATTCCGTCGAAAGGTACGCCTTACGGCTCGTCATCGGCCAATGTTCGGTCGGTGTTCCAGGATTCGTTTGGGAATGTGTGGCTTGGCAATTACAGTGAGGGCATCGATTTCATAAGCCGTGTACAGCCTCAATTCAGTATACTGCCGTATTTCTTGAATAATAATGGCGTTATGAAAGAGAAACAGGTACGTTCGCTCTTCACCGATTCTGATGGCTCGGTGTGGGTGGGCGGCGAAAACGAAGTTGCTGTTTTCGTAAACGGAAAAATGAGAAACACCTACAACCTGACACAATTTATGACCACGCATCCCGGATATGTATGTGCCATTGCGCGAGTGGGCAACGAGATGCTGCTCAGCCTTTTTGACGATGGTTTGTTAAGACTTGATACCAGTAGCGGCAGAATTGAACGCATAAAAGCGCCTGGCGAGTTGAACTATGCCAATTGCATTTCGGTGATGCGCAATAATCGGGTGCTTTTGGGTATGCAGGGCGGACTTTATGAGTACCGGTCCGGTCAAATGTATCGTCTCGACAGAATCTCCGCTGCTATCTCCGACCTTATTCCTAACGGCATAGCAGAAGATTCCCGAGGCAACTTGTGGATCGGAACTTATGGCAATGGCGTGTTTGTGTTCGACCCTGGAGATAAATTGTTGTATCATCTCGACAGCGACCATGGCCTGAGTTCTAAGGCGGTTAAGCAAATTTACATCGATTCACGCGGTTGGATGTGGATTGCCGGTCAAGATGGCATGAGCCTTATCCGCGACACGGCAAAGCCTTCGGAGATTGAGAAAATCGACCTTATGGTGGGGCTCACAGATGTACACATTCATGCCGTGCAAGAGGATGCCAACGGTAACGTATGGTTCAGCAACAGCAGCACATTGGCGAAGTGGAACAAAGAGACATCGAAGATTGAAACCTACGACTATAACGACCGCTTGCCCCATGGCAGTTTCATGGATAGGGCGGCCTGCAGTACAGCCGACGGCACCATTTATTTCGGTTCGCTTAATGGAGTGTGCACATTCCGTCCGACAGAGTCCCCAAGGGGTGACGATAGGGCGAGGGTGAGCATAGTTGATTGTAAATGTATTGTAAACCCTTCGGCAGATTTCAATGTAATGGAATATGTAGATAAGGGAACGGTGATGGAGATACCCCACGACATGAATTCGCTGAGAATCACTTTTTCGGTGCCCGATTATTCCCGAAGCCGGGTTGTGGAATTCGCTTATATGGTTGAAAACCTTGACAACACCTGGATTATGGCCGGCAAGGAGCATGAGGCGACACTGAACAATCTCTCGCCCGGCAAATATGTGTTTAAGGTGAAGGCCCGTTTGCGCAACCGAGAATGGGACGAGGCAAATATGGTCGGTTTCAGTTTTGAGATTGAGCCCCCGCTTTGGCTTACATGGTATGCCAAACTGTTCTATGCGATTGTAGTGGTGGGCATTATGTATTTGATAATAAAATTCTATAAGCACCGGCTCCAACTGCAGAGCTCGCTTGAAATGGAACGTCGTAAAAGTGCCGACAGCCAGCAGCTTAACAACGAACGTCTGCGCTTCTATACCAATATCACCCACGAACTGCGAACACCGTTGACATTAATCCTTGGACCGTTGGAGGACCTTGTGGCAGATGTCAATCTCCCGGACGGTTATAAGAAACAGGTGAAGACCATACATTCGAGTGCCTTGCGTCTGCTGAACCTGATTAACCAGATTCTCGAGTTCCGAAAGACGGAAACACAAAACCGTCAGCTTGCTGTGGCGAAAGGCCGGATATCATCGCTCGTAACCGAGGTGGGCCTCAGATACAAGGAACTGAACCATAACAAAAAGGTGGCCATTCACTTGAATATCGACGGTAACATTCCGGAAGTGTATTTCGACAGCGATGTGGTGCATACCATATTGAACAATCTGCTAAGCAATGCAGTGAAGTATACGCCTGAAGGAGCGATTAACCTCAGTTTGTGCACAATTGACGATGAGGGGACAAAATGGGTGGAGATGAAAGTTGCCGATACTGGTTATGGCATCGATGAGAATGCTTTGCCACACATTTTTGAACGCTATTACCAGGCAGAAGGAAAACATCAGGCTTCGGGCACCGGCATTGGCTTGGCTCTTGTGCAGTCACTTTCTGATTTGCATCAGGGGAAACTGTCGGTGGAGAGCCAGGTTGGCAAGGGCACGGCATTCTCGTTCAGAATCAGTGTTGACAACACTTATCCCGATGCCATCCACAAGGATAACTCCGAAAAGACAGAACCTATCGCTGAGCAGCAATCCCCGGTTGACAAAGCCGACAAGCGACCATTGGTGCTGGTGGTTGAGGACAACGACGACATACGCGAATACATTGAGGCGTCGTTACATTCGAAATTCAAGGTCATTCAGGCATCAAATGGTAGCGAAGGTATGGATTTGGCTCGAAAGAATGTGCCCGATTTGATAGTGAGCGATATTATGATGCCGATGATGGATGGAATGGAGATGTGCAAATTGCTTAAGAGCGATATTGCCACCAGCCATATACCGGTGATTCTGCTCACTGCTAAGGATTCGTTGCATGACAGGGAAGCCGGATACGATATCGGTGCCGATTCGTATCTGACCAAGCCTTTCAGTGCAAAATTGCTGATAAGCCGCATTAACAACATCTTGGAATCGCGCCGGGCTTTGGCATTGCTGATTTCGGCAAGGCTTCGCGGAACAGTATTGCCAACGGACGAGACTGAAGATGACGCTGTGCCTCGCATGAGATTGAGCCGAATAGATGAAGAGTTCATAAAGAAATTCACTCGCATTGTCGAGGAAAACATTGCAGTTGCCGATCTCGATATGACACATATGCAACAAACCTTGAATATGAGCCACTCAACCCTGTACCGTAAGATAAAGGGCCTTACAGGTATGTCGGGCAACGAATTTATCAGAAAACTAAGGCTTAAACGTGGCAAGGAATTGCTTATCGACGGTTGTAATGTGTCGGAAGCTGCATTTTCATGTGGTTTCAACGATGTGGGTTATTTCCGCAATTGCTTCAAGGAAGAATACGGCATGTCGCCATCTCAATTTATCAAGGAAAAAGTAAGACAAAATCAAATATAGCAATTATGAAATCAATAAGTGTGATATTGTCGCTGATGCTCGGCATGGCGCAAGTGGTGACGGGTGCATCGAATGTACTATCTGATGGGAAAGCAATTGTTGCCGGTCCTGACGGTAAGTTAGTGGTTGAAATGGCAATAGAACCATTGACGGGAAGACTAATGTACACCATCAGTTATGATGGCAATACTGTGCTCGAACCATCGGTACTTGGACTTGTGAGTACCGATGCCGATTATTCAAATGACATGACAATTATTTCGGCTGTGATTGAGCCGGTTTCGAAAAAATACAGCCAGAATCACATCAAACGCTCGAAAATTGAATTCAAAGCCAATCAGCTGATTGTTGGCCTTGGCGATTCCAGTGGACGCCATGTAATGGATGTTGAATTCATGGTGGCCAACAATGATGTGGCATTCCGATATCTGTTGCCGAAGGTGGGCGAGCCATCTGGCATACGTGTGATAGATGAAACCACATCGTTCACTTTCCCGGCATCAACAACAACATTCTTGTCGCCTCAGAGCGACCCTATGATTGGCTGGAAACGCACCAAGCCAAGCTATGAAGAGGAATATCGTCATGACCGCCCGATGAGCGAATGCTCTCGATATGGTCGCGGATACACGTTCCCTGCATTGTTTAAGGTGGGCGACGACTGTTGGGTACTTATCAGTGAAACCGGTGTCGACAGCCGCTACTGTGCCTCACGGCTTGGCGATTTCGACGGACACAGTTACAAAATTGAGTTTCCGATGGCTGAGGAAAACAATGGCAACGGCACCCGCGAACCTGCATTCGCCTTGCCCGGTGCAACACCCTGGCGTACAATCAGTGTTGGTGCCTCGCCGGCCCCAATTGTTGAAAGCACGATATATTGGGACGTTCTTGAGCCGCTATATGAGCCAACAGCCGATTATGCCGGTGGGCGTGGCACTTGGAGCTGGATTGTGTGGCAAGATGCCAGCATAAACTACGACGACATAGTGAAGTATATTGACTTTGCTGCCGAAATGGGCTACGAGTATTCGCTAATCGATAACTATTGGGACAATAACATCGGCACTGAGCGAATGGAGCAACTCATTGCATATGCTCATGGCAAGGGCGTGGAGCCATTGCTGTGGTATAGCTCAAGCGGATATTGGAATGATATTGAACAAGGTCCGGTCAACCGTATGGACAACCCTATAGTGCGCAAGAAAGAGATGAAATGGCTTCGCGATAACGGGGTGAAAGGCATCAAGGTCGATTTCTTTGGCGGTGATAAGCAGGAGACGATGCGGCTGTATGAAAACATACTTTCCGATGCCAACGATTATGGCCTGATGGTAATTTTCCATGGCTGCACATTACCGCGCGGCTGGGAACGCATGTATCCTAATTATGTTGGCAGTGAAGCAGTGCTTGCTTCGGAGAATATATATTTCCAACAGCATTTCTGCGATGTTGAGGCCGTGAATGCAGCCACTCATCCGTTTATCCGCAATGCTGTTGGTTGTAT
>JBJEKE010000134.1:0-3779 GCA_051878475.1 Muribaculaceae bacterium
CGCCGGTCTGATTCTTGCGTTTGTCATGACATTGGAATTTATTCAGATGATTATCGACCGCAACAATTTCCACTCGTTTCCTCCTCTATTCTACCAAATTGCTTCGTCAGGCCTCGACACGGGCAGCATCTCGTTCCCATTCCGCCGAGAAATCAGGAAAATGAAGAATGTCGACTTTAAGATGGGCCATGTGAAATGTGTCGACACCGTCAACAAGACCATCACCACCCAATATGGCACCACGAGCTACGACAAACTGATTATTGCCGCCGGAACCACCAACAACTTCTTCGGCAACGATAAGTTGCGCGAATCTGTGTTCACTCTCAAGTCGGCATCTGAAGCCATGCGTCTGAAAAACGAAATCCTCGACCACATGGAGCGCGCATGCCTGTGCAAAAGTCCGTCAGACCGACGCAGGATGCTGAGCTTCGTTGTAGTAGGAGCCGGTCCTTCGGGCGTTGAAGTGGCAGGAGCCATCGGTGAAATGAAGAAATACCTCCTATCGCGTGAATACCCCGAGATTCGTCGCGACGACATCTCGATTATCCTCGTTGAAGGCGCCGACCGAGTGCTGCGAACCATGAGCCCACAAGCTTCGGAAAAAGCCTACGAATATCTGGGACACCTGATGGTCGACGTTCGCCTTGAACGCACTATGACCAGCTACGAGAATAATATCGTTACTCTTTCCGACGGCGAACAAATCTATTGTGAAACCGTTATATGGACAGCAGGTATCACCGGCGAAACAATCGCAGGATTTGCGCCCGAGACATTCGGACCAGGCAACCGATTCATTGTCGACGAATATAACCGCGTGGCCGGATGCGACGACGTGTTTGCTCTTGGCGACATCGCTCTGATGACCACCGAAAAGCACAAACGCGGATATCCGCAGCTGGCACAGGTGGCAATCCAGCAGGCCGTGAACCTTGCCGGCAACCTCAACCGTCACGATTTCACTTCGAAATTCGAATATAACGACAAGGGGTCGATGGCAACTGTAGGACGCAACCGTGCCGTTGCCGACCTAAAGCACATCCACCTGTTCGGACGTATAGCATGGATGATTTGGATGTTTATCCACCTGATTTCACTCCTGGGGATGCGAAACAAACTTAATGTGCTCATCAACTGGGTTTGGGCATACTTCACCTACAGCACATCGCTCCGACTACTTGTCCACACCACCAAATATCCAGTGCGCAAACGATGGGACACCCCTGACAACGAATAAATTCAACTCAACAACTTAATAATGAACAAGTTTACAGTAATTACATTCAGCACTTTATTAATTTCAGCAAGCAGTTGCTCATTATTCAAGAAATCGACTACTTCCGATGACGGATTCGCCTCATACGAACCGGCATTAGCCGACTCTGTGGCCAGCACATCGGTGCCAATCGTTCTCGACAAGAAATCGCTCGACGGTGAATGGACCATTATCAACGCTTACGGCACAAAAGTGAACTTCTACACAATGCCGTACCTAACATTCGACTCTGAGAACAACCGAATATATGGTAACAACGGTTGCAATTACATCAATGGAGGATTCACTGTTGAAGAAAACGGAAGCCTGAAGTTCGGCAACATGATTACCACACTGGCCGAATGCAACAACAAAACCGAGGCACAGATCAGCAAAGCCATTGGCAACACATCTTCGTTCACCATCACCACTGAAAAGGGGATTCAGATGCTGGTGCTCCGCGACAAAAAGCACAATGCAATCATGACATTGCGCAATCACAATCTGTCGCTGCTCAACGGCACATGGACTGTAACCGAAATCGACGGTAATGCAATCGACGACGAGAATATACGCCTGGTTATCGACATTCCGGAAGGCAAACTTCACGGCAACTCGGGATGCAACCTCATCAACGGATCCATTTCACTCGACCCGAAGAAGAAAAATGCCATCCAATTCTCTCAGATAATCTCCACCCGCAAGGCCTGCCCAAACATGGCCACAGAAACAGCCCTGCTTGTAGCATTGGAAGAAGCCGAGCACTTCAAGGCCGAATCGAGCGAAACAATCGAACTGCTCGACAACAACCGCAAATGCGTGCTCATACTAAAACGCATCGAACTGAAACGTTAAACATATTTTGCCAACCGATTTCAAGCCGCGCCACATCCACCAAACAGAAACTTGCGTAATGTGTCGCGGCTTTTCATTTCAACAGTTATTGGCCAAAAAGCCGCTCCCATTTGGTATATTAATCAGAAATTTATATTTTTGCTTAGTAATAGCGAAAACTCATAAAAACATTTTTATATGGACGATAAAGACTTGTTAAAATCGGTAACCGAGAAAGCCAACATGTGGCTTGGCGAAGGTTACGACGACGAAACTCGGGCTGAAGTGAAACGCATGCTCGAAAGCGAAGACAAAAATGAACTTATCGACTCATTCTACCGCGACCTCGAATTCGGAACCGGCGGATTGCGTGGCATCATGGGCGCCGGCAGCAACCGCATGAACAAATACACCGTGGGCGCAGCCACCCAAGGCCTGTCGAACTACCTTAAAGTAGCATTTGCCGACCTCGACCAGATTAGTGTTGTCGTTGGCCACGACGTAAGAAACAACAGCCGCAAATTTGCAGAAATCGTTGCCGGAATATTTTCAGCAAACGGCATCCACGTATATTTGTTCGAAAGCTTCCGCCCCACTCCCGAACTCTCGTTTGCAATACGCGAGCTCGGCTGCCAGAGCGGTGTGAACATCACAGCATCGCACAATCCTAAGGAATATAATGGCTACAAGGCCTACTGGAACGACGGCGCACAGATTATCGCCCCTCACGATGTTAACATCATCGATTATGTTAACAAGATTTCAGGCATCGAAGAGATAAAATTCGAAGCCAACCCCAACTTGATTACAATCATCGGCAAGGATATTGACGATAAGTATCTGGCACGCATCAAGACCCTCTCGCTTAGCCCCGAGGTTATCAAGCGCCACCACGACTTGAAAATTGTTTACACTCCTATCCACGGAACCGGACGCGACCTTATACCCGCCTCGCTTAAGAATTTCGGTTTCACCAACATTATCCACGTCCCCGAACAGGATGTGGCCGACGGCAACTTCCCTACTGTGGAATCGCCCAACCCTGAAGTTCCATCAGCAATGGCAATGGCTATCGCCAAGGCCAAGGAAACCGATGCCGACATTGTTATGGCATCCGACCCCGATGCCGACCGCGTGGGAGTGGTTATCCGCGACGACAAGGGTGAATTCGTGCTCATCAACGGCAACCAGATTCAGTTGATTTTCCTCAACTACCTCATGACCCGCAACAAAGAGCTCGGCCTTATCACCGGCAAGGAATACATTGTCAAGACCATCGTAACCACCGACCTTATCAAGACCATCGCCGACGCTCAGGGCATTATAATGTATGACTGCTTCACCGGATTCAAGTGGATTGCAGCCGTTATCAGAGAGCTCGAGGGCAAAATGCGCTATCTTGGTGGTGGCGAAGAAAGCTTTGGCTTCCTCGCCGAAGATTTCGTCCGCGACAAAGACTCGGTTTCGGCAATCTCCATCATGGCTGAGATTGCTGCATGGGCTAAGGACAAAGGCCTGAACATGTACCAGATGCTCAAGGACATTTATCTGAAATACGGATTCTCGAAAGAGGAAGGTGTATCACTCGTTCGCAAAGGCAAAAGCGGCGCCGAAGAGATTGTGGCCATCATGAAGGACGAGGACTATGTGGAGCTGGCACTGCTGGCGCAGAAGATGGGCCGCCGCA
>JBJEKE010000135.1:0-15825 GCA_051878475.1 Muribaculaceae bacterium
GGCATCAAGCAGGAGCGCCGTAGAATGTCGAGCGCATTCGACACCGCATTCCTCAAACTTTTCCCTGGTTTCATCGACCAGTTCAACCGTCTTTTCCCGCCTGAGCATCACTTTAAGGTGTCCGACTCGGGAACATTGCCCACCGAAATCCGCATTTTCGCCTTGATGCGTCTCGGCATCGACGATGCATCTCTGGTAGCAAAGTATCTGGGCATTTCGCTTAACACAATTTATGTGTACAAGGCTAAGACAAAGGCTCTTTCGCTGGTGCCGAAAGAGGAGTTCGATGCCCGTATAATGGCCATTCCAAAGCAATAATCCACCTTAATTATTAAGTTTATCCTGTGAATCTATATCGCTGATTGTCAGTGATGTACACATTATTTCCTGTTTAATTTACCCTTAATCGCTTTGTGTGCAGTTGCCCTCCCGGTAATTTTGCAACAAATATTTTACTTAGTTAACACTTATGTCTAACATTAATTACGGAACTATGAAACGGAAATTCACTGGATTTCATTTCTTGCTCTTTGTGCTCGGCTTATTTATGGCTGCAATGCCTGCCATGGCACAAAATCAGAATTTGAAAGGTACCGTTACCGATGCTTCCACCGACGAGGCGTTGGTTGGCGTTACCATTCAAGTAAAAGGTACAGCCCAGGGTGTTGCAACCGACCTCGAAGGCAACTTCTCGCTTTCGAACATCAATCCCGAAGCTACATTATTAGTATCAAGCATTGGCTATCGCACAGCCGAGGTTAAGGTGAGCGGTCAGAGTGTGCTCAACATCAAGCTCGAGGAGGACAAGGCAATGCTCGACGAGGTTGTGGTGGTGGGTTATGGTACGATGGACAAAAAAGAGGTGACATCGGCCATTTCGCACATCTCCAACAAGGACTTCCTTCCATCGAGCGCACAAAGCCCGGCCATGATGATTCAAGGCAAGGCTGCTGGTGTGTCGATTACCAACACCGGTACAGGCGACCCTAACAACGGCGCAAGCATCCAGATTCGTGGTGTATCGTCGCGTTCGGCTGGCCTTGGCCCGCTCATCGTTGTTGATGGTGTGCCCGGTGCCGACATGAGCAACCTCAACCCTAACGATATCGCAAGCTTCGATATCCTTAAGGACGGTGCTGCCTCGGCCATCTATGGCACCCGCGGTTCGAACGGCGTTATCCTTATCACAACCAAGAAAGGCACTACCGACGGCTCGGTTCACACCCAGTACAACGGCACTTTCTCGTTCGACGTGATGATGCGTGAGCTCGACATGCTCTCGCCCGACGAATATCGCGAGAAACGTATTGCCGGCGACAACCGTGGTATCGACTTCGGCGACTCTGTCGACTGGCTCGACGCTGTTAGCCGAACCGGTTTCAAGCAAACTCACTCGCTCACTCTCAGCGGCGGTAATGCCAAGACTAATTACCGTATCACAGCCGACTATCGTAAGGCTACCGGTATCGACATCCGCTCAGGACGTGAAGAGTACGGCGCTCGTGCTTCGATTAACCATACCACTGCCGGCGGGCTGTTCACTTTCACCGCAAATGTGGCTCCGCGCGTTATCTATCGCGACAATTCCGACTGGAGTGTATTCCGTGCTGCCATCGAGGCTAACCCTACTACTCCTATCATGGACCCAAGCGACCCTTCCCGCTACACTGACTTCAACGGTCAGACCGAATCGGTTAACCCGGTGGAACTCCTGAAACTCGAACAAAGCAAGGCCGAGGACAAAATCCTCGAATGGGATGCCACTGCAAAGATGAACATCCTTCCGCTCTTGTTCAAGGACGGTGTGGGAAATCATAACCTTACAACACAGATTTCGTTTGCCGACCATATATCCGACCACTTCAACGGTTGGTTCCGACCATCCACAAGCACCCTCTGCACTCAGAGCGGTCGCGACGGACAGGCAAGCCGTGGTTACGACAAGAGCACTTTCTATAACCTCGAATGGCTCACCAACTACTCTACAAGCATCAACAGCCACAACATCAAGGTGATGCTCGGCTACTCTTATCAATATTGGAAAAACTCCGGCGTTTCGGTTTCTAACGCCGACTTCCCAAATGATGGTCTCACTTTCGACAACATTGGTACTGGTGAATATGCCCAGGAAGAGGATGAGGTGGGATTCAGCTCTTATCGCAA
The DNA here is from genome assembly GCA_051878475.1 of Muribaculaceae bacterium. Taxonomy (GTDB): domain Bacteria; phylum Bacteroidota; class Bacteroidia; order Bacteroidales; family Muribaculaceae; genus SFRY01. Next base: position 2,164 of record JBJEKE010000135.1, read on the forward strand.
CGACAGCAAGCTCATTGCTTTCTTCGGTCGTGTAAGCTACGACTGGAAAGGCCGATATCTGTTCACAGCTTCTCTGCGTCGTGAGGGCTCTTCGAAATTCGGTGCCAACAACAAGTGGGGTAACTTCCCGGCATTCTCTGCCGGTTGGCGTATATCCGACGAACCGTTTATGGAAGATATCAAATGGATCGACGACTTGAAAATCCGTGGCGACTACGGTGTTACCGGCAACCAGGATTTCGGCAGCTACCAAAGTCTGAACACAATGCAAGGTTTCGGTTATTATTCCTACAATGGCCGCAGTTTCCAGGTGTGGGGCCCATCGAAGAATGTTAACCCCGACCTCTGTTGGGAAAAAGGCAAAAACTGGAACATCGGTGTCGACTTCTCTATTCTCGGCAATAAGGTCTGGGGTTCGTTCAACTACTTCAACCGCCGTCAGGTCGACCTGCTCGGTAATTACAACGTGGCCGTGCCTCCCTATCTGTTCAGCGAAACCTTCGTTAACGTAGGTACGATGAGAAACACCGGTTTCGAGTTCGACCTCCACTGGAACGCTGTCGACACCAAGGATTTCAGTTACGAAATCGGTGTGCTCGGCTCTACAATGTCGAACCAGTTCGAAAGCTTCAGTAACTCGGAATATGTGGCACAGAAGTATTACAATGCTGTCGACACTGAGGCTCCTTTCCCATACTATCAGCTGCAACGCGTTGAGGAAGGTCGCCGTATAGGTAGCTTCTATATGTGGAAATACGCCGGCAACGACCTCGAGGGCAACTGGCTCATCTACGACAAGGACGGCGACATCATCAAGGCCTCCCAGGGTACATACGAAGACCGCCAGTATGTGGGCAATGGTCTGCCTAAGTTCACCGGATCAATGACCCACAACTTCCGCTACAAGAACATTGACCTCTCGCTCTTCTTCCGCGGTGCATTCGGTTACCAGATTTTCAACATCCACGACTTCTACTATGGCACCCGTAACTTCACCGGCAATGTGCTGCGCAAGGCTTACGAGAAAAACAATGCCATCGGACTGGGTGCAAATCCTGTGGTGTGCGACTACTTCCTCGAGAACGGCGACTACCTGAAGCTCGACGTGGTGACAATCGGATACACCTGGAAGCCGGGTTTCAAGTATCTCGACAAGGTGAGAATCTACGGAACGGCCAAGAACCTCGCCACATTCACCAAGTTCAGCGGTGTCGACCCAAGCACTTACAATGTAAACGGTCTGTATCCCGGTGCAAACGGTTCGCGTACCTACTATCCTTCGAGCCGCCAGTTTATCCTCGGTGTGCAAGTTGATTTCTAATTACCGTCAATTTAATTAACTAAACATCATGAAACTATTCAAATATATTGCCGTAGCAGTTCTCGCTTTAGCCACTACCACGGGCTGTACTGACCTGGACGAAACACTTTACGACCAGGTGGGCACACAGAACTATTACAACACCAAGATGGACGTGGTGCGTGCCGTGTTCCGTCCTTTTGAACATGGTTACTGGAGTATCCAGAACCGGTTTGTTATCAATGAATACTCCGGCGACCAGCTCGTTACCGTTACTCGCGACGGCTGGTGGGACGACAGCGGTAAATGGCGTATCATGCACGACCATCTCTACGATGTTGAGAACGGACAGAACATTGAAGGCGAATGGTCGGGTTGCTATCAAGGCATCGGCCAGTGCAACTACGTTATCGAGGACATGGCTAAACTGTCGGCCGAGCAGTTCGGATTCTCTCAGGAGGAGTTCAACAACCTGGCAGCCCAGTGCCGCGCTCTCCGTGCTTGGTTCTACATACGTCTGCTCGACGAATTCCGTAACTGCGTTTACGTGGTAAGCTTTAACGACCAGAGCCTCAACACCACTAAGCAGGTGGAGCCGAAGGTTATCTTCGATTTCATTGAATCTGAACTCAAGGGCTGCATCGAACTGCTTTCTGTCAAGACGAGCCTCGGCGGTAACCTCAGCACTCAGGGTCAGTTCACAAAGGCCGCTGCTGCTGCCATGCTGGTGCGTCTGTATCTCAATGCACAGGTGTATGTGGGTGAAGACCGCACTGCCGACTGCGCCAAGTATGCCCAGGCTATTATCGACGGCACATACGGCCCTTACGCAGTGGCCGACCGTTGGGATGCTCCGTTCGACTGGAACAACGAAACTTGCGACGAAATTATCTTCGGTTTCCCGGGAAGCAAGAACACTCACTGGCACTATTCAGGCGATATGTATTGGTGGTCGGTTCCTGCGCGGTTCGGTTTCTATGCCAACGACCTCAAGGCAAAGGAAGGTGGACATAATGTTAAGTGGGCTTGCTCGCCAAGCTACGACAACGATGGCAACCTATTCAGCTACAAGCTGGGCATGACCGTACAGAAATTCCGCAAATATCCGTCCGACTGCCGTCTGAAGCTCTACAAGAACCTTGGCAACAGCACGCGCGAAGGCATGTTCATCTTCGGCAAACTCCCATATATCGACGAAAACGGTGAACAGAAATACGTGATGTCGCCTACCCAGCCGTATGCCCTCAACATCCGCGATGCTGTAGGCCAGTTCCGCGACATGCCTGCCGACCAATGGCCCGGTGGCGAGAGCAAGATGGAAAACGGCGACCACAACTCGGGATACCACTTTGCCAAATACCCTTATTATAGCGATGACGACGAAGGACAGGATCAGGCCGACTTTGCTGAAATCCGTCTGCCGGAAGTAATCTACTCGCTTGCCGAGTGCAAACTCCGTAACGGTGATGCTCCTGCCGCTGCTAAACTGCTCAACAGCGTGCGCAAGCGTTACTATCCGCAGAGTGACTGGAGCGAGGTGCTCTATGCCCCGGAAGGTAAAGCCACACTTGACATCGATGAGATGCTCGACGAATGGGGACGTGAATTCTTCGCCGAGGGCCGTCGACGTGTCGACCTGATTCGCTTCGGCCGTTTCAACGAAGCATGGTGGGACAAGGCTGCCGACCCCGACCAGCACTCGAACATTTTCCCGCTCATGCGCAACACTCTCAACGCTAACTCCGATCTCGTACAGAATCCGGGTTACAACAAATAATCATAATCCTTATTATCACCGTTTTATCATTATGAAAACTATTAATCGTATATTTAGCCTGGCTCTTATCCTCATTGCCACGATGATGACAAGTTGCGATGGCGAAAAGGACCTCATCATCATCGAGGATTTGCTGCCTATCAAGACATCTACTCTCTATATGGTGGGCGACGCTGCTCCCTGCGGCTGGAACATCGGTGAACCCACCGCTCTTACTCCAACTGCCGACGACCCTCTGGTATTCGTTTACGAAGGACACATGAACACCGGCGAAATCAAGTTATGCCTAACTCCGGGCGACTGGGGATCACCCTTTATCCGTCCTTCTGAAGGTGGCCGTGCCATTTCGAGTGCCGGTATCGATGCCGAGACTTTCGTAATGTGGGCCGGCGACCCCGACAACAAATGGCGTGTTACCGATGCCGGTAACTACAGCTTTACTTTCAACCTCCGCAATTGGACTTTTACTGCTAAATACCTTGGTGCATAAGGGTTGATTAGGTTTATAAGTTTTTGGTAGGGACGGCATAAGTCTGACGGCATTATGCCGTCCCTTTTTCCCTTTTTGTCAGAAAATTACATCGCATTCGAATGAACTCTCTAAAGATATTACCGGCTAAGGCATTAGCTGCAGTAGCGGCTTTGTGCCTGCTTTTGTCATCGGCTTCTTGCAGCAACGACGACGGCCCAGGCGACAATGGTTCTTCGACAGGCTCGACGGAAACCGACGGCCCCGACGTATCGGCCGGTGCTCCCGACCGCGGAATCCACACTCTCCGCGCTCCGCTCTACTGGAGTGTGTACGAGCGTTGCTGGCTTATGGAACGCCAAGGCATCTCAGGCGACAAAATGGACATCAATGCCGACCAGTGGGACGAAATAATCAACTGGATGGCATCGGAGATGCTCCCTTTCGGCTACAATATGCTGTGCACCGACGGATTCATATCGATGTACGTCGATTCTCCCGACGGAATTTATCTCGAACGCTACGGAAGCATGCCGCTTGCCGACCTCGTGAAGCGTTGTAAGGCTAAAGGTCTGAAATTAGGCGTCTACGACAACCCACTGTGGATTCATTGCCCCAACGAACGCATAGTGCCCGGCACCAATGTGTCAGTTGGCTCGCTCCGTTACATACCCGGCTCCGACAAGGTGGTGCATTCATCGGCTTCCGACACTTGGTTCCACTGGATTGTGGCATCGCACCAAGGCGCTAAGGAATATATCGACGGATTCTTCAAGCACTATCACGATTTGGGCGTGGATTTCATCCGCGTCGACTTCCTCAGCTGGTACGAAGATGGCAACGACCGTGGCATGGGCACCGTTGGACGTGGATATGGCCGCGACTGCTACGAACTTGCCTTGAAGTACATGTGTGAATCGGCCACCAGATATGGTATATTTCTGTCGCTGGTGATGCCTCATTGCTACAAAAGCGCCGAACTCGAGGCCCAATATGGCCATATGTTCCGAATCGTGCGCGACACTGCTGCCGGTGGATGGGATTTCTGCTCAAACTCCGACCGTCGACTTTCTTACGGAAACTGGCCTAACTGCAACAATCAGTTCGACGGTTTTGTTTACTGGTCGAAGGTGGCCGGTCGTGGCTCGGTGATTATGGACGGCGATTTCACACGCCTCAACACCTTTGCAAACGATGCCCAGAAGGAGTCGGAAATATCGTTGCAGCTCATGGCCGGCGGCCCGATTGCCATTGCCGACCAGCCGGCAACCATCGGCGATAATGCCCGATTCTATCAGAACACCGAAATGCTTGCCCTCAACGCCGACCGCTTTGCCGGACGCCCTTTGGCGGCAAGCCTTATCGACAATAACAATCAAATTTGGTACGGACAAATGCGTAACGGCGATTGGATTGTAGGTTTCTTCAACCGCGATGCCGTTAACAAGTCGTTCTCTTTGAAGTTCTCATCTTTGGGGCTTTCGGGAACCTTCAATATCCGCGATTTGTGGCGCCATGCCGACGAGGGTGCTGCCGACCATCTCGACGTTGCGCTCAATCCGTATGCCTGCAAAATTGTCAGACTCTCGAAATAACTATTCTGTATCATGAGATCAATACTACCAATAATAATTGTTATCATGGCGGTGGCTGCCATCATTGGCATCGATGCATGCTCGCCACAGAAAGCTACATCACCCGAGGCCACGGCCGACGATTACCACTCGTTCAAGGCTCCGCTCTATTGGAGCGTCTACGAGCGGTGCTGGCTCATGGAGCGCCAAGGAATCCCCGGCAGCGAGATGGATATACCTGCCGAGGAGTGGGAATCGATTCTCTCTTGGCTCGACCGCGACATGAAACCTTATGGCTACGATATGGTGTGCACCGATGGTTTTATGCCGATGATTGCCGACGATGGCATTTACATGACTCGCTACGGAAGTATGCCGCTTGCCGACTTGGTGGCTAAGTGCCGTCAGCACGGCTTGAAACTTGGCGTGTACGACAATCCCATGTGGATTCACTGTCCCGACAGCCTCGTGATTCCCGGAACCGACGGAATCACTGTAGGCTCATTGAGATATAACCCTTCCGATTCGGTGTTGAACCACGATGTTGACCACGATTGGTGGTTCCAATGGGCGGTTGCCTCTCATCCGGGAATGAGGGAATATATCGACGGATTCTTCAAGCACTATCACGACCTTGGAATCGACTTTATCCGTATCGACTTCCTCAGCTGGTACGAGGACGGCATCGATCGCGGATTCAATGCCCATGTGGGTCGCGGTTATGGCCGCGAATGCTATCGCGCCGCACTGCAGATGATTGCCGAGAGCGCACGTAAGTATGGCACTTTCGTGTCGCTGGTGATGCCGCATCTCTACGACGATGCCGCAATTGAGCGCGAGTTCGGGCATATGTACCGCATTGTGGCCGACACATGGACAGGTGGAGTAGGGCACTTCTCCAACAATTGCCGTGGCACAGTGTTCTCCAACTGGCCATCCTCGATGAACCAGTTCGACGGTTTCATCCACTGGTCGCAGTTCTCCGGTCGCGGCAAGGCCATTCTCGACGGCGATTTCACTCGCCTTAATACTTTCACCACCGACGAGCAGAAGCAATCGGTGATTTCGCTGCAAATCGTTGCCGGTGGCCCCGTTGCCATCGCCGACCAGTTCCACAACATCGCCGACAATGCCCGCTTCTATCAAAACCGCGAACTGCTGGCTCTCAATGCCGACCGTTTCGTCGGTAAACCTCTCAGCACCGACCCCGACGATGTGCGCAGCCAAACATGGTTCGGACAACTATCCGACGGCGACTACATCGTGGCCCTGTTCAACCGCGACAGCACTTTTGTGCACCGCACTCTCCGTTTCTCCGAACTGGGCATTCAAGGCAGCTACAAACTTCGCGACCTATGGCGCCATGCCGATGAAGGAGTGGCCGACAGCCTTGCCGTAAGCCTTAAGCCATACGCCTGCAAAGTTTTGCGGCTCACAAAGTGATTATGTTACAGTTTTTTTGTAATTTCGCAGTACTAACCTATAACCATATGGCTGCGCTCCGGCGCTGCCTGTAATTAACGATTCTCTATCATAATGAAAACATCAGTAAAACATCTTGCCTTGGCACTTGGCCTTGCCTTCGTGGCAATGGGTGCCAACGCCGAGGAGCTAAAGTCGCCTAATGGCAATGTAGCCCTCAATTTCGAGCTCAACAATGCCGGACGTCCCACCTATTCTGTTGTTTGCAACGGTGTTTCGGCAATCAAGTCCAGCGGGATGGGCTTGAAATTCGGCGACAACACCGATTTCATCTCCGGAATGAAAATCGACGGCATTGAACACTCCTCTTTCGACGAAACCTGGACCCCGGTGTGGGGCGAGGAGAATGCCATCCGCAACCATTACAACGAAATGCTGGTGCACCTCTCCAAACCGGAACAAAACCGTAAACTCGACATCCGCTTCCGTGTGTTCGACGACGGTGTGGGCTTCCGTTACGAATTCCCGTTGCAAGGAACTCTCAACTATTTCATCATCACCGACGAATGCACCGAGTTTGCCATGAACGGCGACATCACCGCTTATTGGATTCCCGGCGACTACGACACCCAGGAGTATGACTACACCTGCAGCCGCCTGTCCGAAATCAGGGGACTCCTGTCAGGCGCTGTAACCGAGAACCTCTCACAAACCACCTTCTCTACCACCGGCGTGCAGACTGCTCTCATGCTTAAGGACGACAACGGCCTTTACATCAACCTCCACGAGGCTGCATTGGTTAACTATCCTTGTATGCACCTCAACCTCGACGACTCTAACTTCGTGTTCACTTCATGGCTCACACCCGACCCCAATGGCGACAAGGCTTACATGCAATCGCCTTGCACCACTCCTTGGCGTACGGTTATCGTCAGCCCCGATGCCCGCGACATCCTCGCTTCTCGCATTACCCTCAACCTGAACGAGCCATGCAAGATTGCCGACACTTCGTGGATCAAGCCGTGCAAATACATGGGCGTGTGGTGGGAAATGATTACCGGCATGAGCGACTGGAGCTACACCAACGACCTGCCTAACATCCATCTTGGCCAAACCGATTACTCAAAGCTGAAACCCCACGGCCGCCACGGTGCCAACAACGAGAATGTGAAGCGATACATCGACTATGCCGCCAAGCATGGTTTCGACGGTGTGCTCGTTGAAGGTTGGAATCAAGGTTGGGAAGACTGGTATGGCAACTTCAAGGACGAGGTGTTCGACTTCGTCAGCCCTTATCCCGATTTCGATGTCGAAGCCATCCACCAGTATGCCAAGCAGAGAGGCGTCTACATGATTATGCATCACGAAACTTCATCATCGGTGCGCAACTACGAGCGTCACCTCGATGCCGCTTACAAATTTATGAACGACCACGGTTATCCCGCTGTTAAAAGCGGATATGTGGGTAGCATTATCCCCAAAGGCCAGAACCACTACAACCAATGGCAGGTTAACCACTATCTGTATGCTGTGCAGAAAGCGGCCGACTACAAGATTATGGTCAACGCCCACGAGGCTGTGCGCCCAACAGGCCTTTGCCGCACTTATCCTAACCTGATGGGCAACGAAAGTGCGCGCGGAACCGAATACCAGGCTTTCGGCGGAAGCAAGCCCAGCCACACCACAATCCTGCAGTTCACTCGCCTCGTTGGAGGCCCTATGGACTACACCCCGGGCGTGTTTGAGAACAATATCTCGAAATACAACCCTTCGAACAACTCGTGGGTCAACACAACCCTCGCCAACCAGCTCTCGCTCTACGTCACCATGTACAGCCCGCTGCAAATGGCTGCCGACCTGCCGCAAACCTACGACCGTTTCCTCGACGCATTCCAGTTCATAAAGGATGTGGCTGTCGATTGGGACCACAGCTGGTATCTCGAGGCCGAGCCGATGCAGTATGTAACCATCGCCCGAAAGGCCAAAGGCAAGGACGAATGGTTTGTGGGCGGCACAAACGGCGCCGAACCACGTACATCGGAAATTTCGCTCAGCTTCCTCCCCAAAGGCAAGTATGTGGCAAAGATTTATCAGGACGGCAAGGATGCCCACTACAAGACCAATCCCCAAGCCTACACCATCAAGGAAATCAAGGTTACCGAAAAGACAAAACTCAAGACATGGACAGCTGCCGGTGGCGGTTACGCCATCAGCATCGTTCCCGCTAAGTAAGCCGGGCATTATTGCCGGATAACCGTAAAATTATGCCGGGAGGTGAGGCTTTTGCTGCACCTCCCGGCCTTTTTTCGCCATTTTGAGTAAACAATTTTTACCGAAATTTTGTAAATGCCGTTATTAAAAGGTACTTTTGTGAATTAGAATACTATTTTAATTCATTAATTAATATTACTCACTAAATTCACAAATGCTATGTGGTTAAAAGATTCGTCGGTGGGTAGGAAGGTAATCATGTCAGTAACAGGACTCTTCCTTATCCTATTCGTAACATTCCACGTGCTGATGAACGCAGTAGCAATATTCTGGCCATGTGCCTATAATATCGTCTGCGAATTCCTTGGCGCGAATTGGTATGCGTTGATTGGCACAGCTGTGCTTGCTGCCGGTTTCATCGTTCACATCATCTACGCTTTCTGGCTTTCGTATCAGAACAAGAAGGCCCGCGGTAACGATGCCTATGCTGTCAGCGCTCGTCCAAAATCGGTAGAATGGGCTTCTCAGAACATGCTCGTTCTCGGTATCATCGTTGTGTGCTTCATGGCTGTTCACCTGATTCAGTTCTGGGCCAAGATGCAGCTCCCCGAACTGCTTGGCCAAAGCGTTGAAGAAGGTACTTATTACCTCGACGCCGCTTTCGCTTGCCCGGTAACTCTCGTTATCTATCTTATCGGATTTGCTGCACTCTGGTTCCACATGACTCACGGTTTCTGGAGCGCTTTCCAGTCGCTGGGTGCAAACAACAAGACCTGGCTTCCTCGTCTGCAGTGCATCTCAAGCGCTTGGGCTACCGTTGTGTGTGTTCTCTTCGCTGTTGAAGCTATTGTATTTGCCGTTCGTGCCATGACCGGCGGCACTTGCACTTTCTGCTTCTAATTCCTGCGTCGGATGTTATAACCGAATAAATTCTTATAGAAATGGAAGAAACAAAGAAAATTGATTCTAAGATACCTGAAGGTCCTGTTGCAGAAAAATGGACCAACTACAAGGCTCATCAGAAACTGGTGAATCCGGCCAACAAGCGTAAGCTCGACATCATCGTTGTAGGTACCGGTCTCGCCGGTGCTTCGGCTGCTTCTACTTTGGCTGAAATGGGATTCAACGTGCTCAACTTCTGCATCCAGGATTCTCCTCGCCGTGCTCACTCTATCGCTGCACAAGGTGGTATCAACGCTGCCAAGAACTATCAGAACGACGGCGACTCTATTTATCGCTTGTTCTACGACACCGTTAAGGGTGGCGACTACCGCGCCCGTGAAGCCAACGTGTATCGTCTGGCCGAAGTGTCGAACAATATCATCGACCAGTGCGTTGCCCAGGGTGTGCCTTTCGCTCGCGAATACGGCGGCCTGCTTGCCAACCGCTCTTTCGGTGGCGCGCAGGTTTCGCGTACTTTCTATGCAAAGGGTCAGACCGGTCAGCAGCTGCTGCTCGGCGCTTACTCTTCGCTCAACCGTCAAATCCAGATGGGTAAGGTGAAGAGCTTCAACCGTTACGAAATGCACGACGTTGTGCTCATCGACGGCCGTGCACGCGGTATCATCGCCAAGAACCTCGTTACCGGTAAGCTCGAGCGCTTCGCTGCCCATGCAGTGGTTATCGCTACCGGTGGCTATGGCAACACCTACTTCCTCTCAACAAACGCTATGGGTTGTAACTGCTCTGCTGCAATGGCTTGCTATCGCAAGGGCGCTTACTTTGCTAACCCCGCTTACGTGCAGATTCACCCTACTTGTATCCCGGTTCACGGCGACAAGCAGTCGAAACTCACCCTCATGAGCGAATCGCTTCGTAACGACGGCCGTATCTGGGTGCCTAAGAAACTCGAAGACGCCAAGAAACTCCAATCAGGCGAAATCAAGGGTAGCGACATCCCCGAAGAGGACCGCGACTACTATCTCGAGCGCCGCTATCCGGCATTCGGTAACCTCGTGCCTCGCGATGTTGCTTCGCGTGCTGCAAAAGAGCGTTGCGACAAGGGATTCGGCGTTAACAACACCGGTCTGGCCGTATTCCTCGACTTCTCCGAGGCTATCAACCGCCTTGGCATCGACGTAGTGCGTCAGCGCTATGGCAACCTCTTCGACATGTATGAGGAAATCACCGACGTTAATCCCGGCGAACTCGCCAAGGAAGTTGGTGGCGTGAAATACTACAACCCGATGATGATATTCCCGGCCATCCACTACACTATGGGAGGTATCTGGGTTGACTACGAACTCCAGACTTCGGTTAAGGGTCTGTTTGCCATCGGCGAATGTAACTTCTCCGACCACGGCGCTAACCGTCTCGGTGCTTCGGCTCTCATGCAGGGCTTGGCCGACGGATATTTCGTTCTCCCTTACACCATCCAGAACTATCTCTCCGACCAAATCACCGTTCCTCGCTTCTCTACCGACGCCCCTGAATTCGAAGAGGCTGAAAAGAAGTGCCAGGCCAACATCGACGCTCTCCTTGCTATAAAGGGTAAACGCTCGGTTGACTCTATCCACAAGGAACTCGGACACATCATGTGGGAATATGTTGGTATGGGCCGCACCAAGGAAGGCCTCGAAACTGCTCTCACTAAACTTAAAGAACTCCGCAAGGAATTCGAGAGCAACCTCTTCGTCCCAGGTACTGCCGAAGGCATGAACATCGAACTCGACAAGGCTTTCCGTCTGAAAGACTTCATCACAATGGGTGAACTCATTGCCTACGATGCTCTCAGCCGCAATGAAAGCTGCGGTGGCCACTTCCGCGAAGAATATCAAACCGAGGAAGGCGAAGCCAAGCGCGACGACGCTAACTACTTCTACGTTTCGTGCTGGGATTATGCCGGCTCCGACGAGAAAGCTCCTACTCTCATCAAAGAACCTCTTGAATACGAAGCAATCAAGGTTCAAACCCGTAATTATAAATCATAACATTTAAGAAAGGATATTCAAAATGGCAAATATAACTGTAAATCTTAAAGTCTGGCGTCAAGCCGGCCCAAAGGCAAAGGGCGAATTCAAGACTTATGCAGTAGAGACCGATACCGATACTTCTTTCCTTGAGACTCTTGACATCCTCAACGAGTCGTTGGTTGAAAAGGGTGAAGAACCTATTGTATTCGACCACGACTGCCGCGAAGGTATCTGTGGTATGTGCTCGTTGTATATCAACGGTCATCCTCACGGCCCTGCTACCGGCGCCACCACTTGCCAGCTGTATATGCGCCGCTTCAAAGACGGCGAAACCATCACCGTTGAGCCTTGGCGCTCGGCTGCTTTCCCCGTTATCAAGGACCTTATGGTCGACCGTAACGCTTTCGACAAAATCCAGCAGGCCGGTGGTTACGTATCGTTCAACTGCGGTGGTGCACAGGACGCTAATGCAATTCCCATCTCGAAGGTTAACGCCGACGAGGCAATGGACTCGGCTTCGTGCATCGGATGCGGCGCCTGTGTGGCTGCATGCAAGAACGGTTCGGCTATGCTCTTCGTCTCGGCTAAGGTGAGCCAGTTTGCTCTCCTTCCTCAAGGCCGCGTTGAAGCTGCAAAGCGTGTGAAGGCTATGGTAAGCAAGATGGACGAACTCGGTTTCGGTAACTGCACCAACACCGGTGCTTGCGCTGCCGAATGCCCGAAGAACATCTCGCTCAGCAATATCGCCCGCATGAACCGCGAATTCCTCTGCGCTAAGTGTAAAGACTAATCACCTGCGTAAGGCGTAAATACCAAGGCGGACAGCATCGCACCGATGCTGCCCGCCTTAATTATGCGTCAGTTAGAGCAGCTTTTGTAAAACCGTTACCGTGCGGTATTGGCAACCCACCTTCTGCCAGTCTTTCAGCCGGCCGGTCTCGGTGAAGCCGGCCTTTGCGAACAGCGCCCGGCTGGCCTCGTTGCCTTTGGGCACATGCGCATAAAGCTGGTGCATGCCCATGTAGTCGCGCGCATAGGCTATGAGTGCACAGAGTGCGTGGTGGGCATAGCCGTTGCGGCGGCATCCGGAATCGACGATAATCCCCACGGCGGCACGCCCCTCGAATGGGGCAAAGTCGAACAGGTCGATGATGCCCACGGTGCGGCCCGATGCGGCGTCAGCAATCATCAGGCGCAGCTGGCCATCGCGGAAAATGTCGGCCGAGTATCGCTCTACATATTCCTCGACTATCCGGCGCGACATGGGAGCGGTGGCTCCGCTCACCTCCCACAGTTCGGTGGCATTCTCGCATCCCACTATAAAATCAATGTCGGCGGGCTCAACGGCTCGCAACCGTACATTCCCATACTGTAAAAATGACGTCATAAGGCTCAGTTTTTGGACGTTTTTACTGTTTATCTCCACATTTTGGCCGAAATTACGAAATTTTTCTAACAATTTGCCACTTTAATTATTCTATTTTTCATTTTGATTATTATATTTGCAATACATAAACACCTTAAAAGAAATGGAAAAAATCGACAATCTTGACAGAAAAATCTTGGAGATAATAATGAAAAACGCCCGCATCCCATCGAAGGATGTGGCTCTGGAATGTAATGTGTCGCGTGCGGCTATCCATCAGCGCATTCAGCGAATGATTGACCTCGACGTTATCACCGGATCGGGATATCATGTCGACCCGAAAGTGCTTGGATTTGCCACTTGCACCTACATTGGTGTGAAGCTCGAACGTGGCTCCATGTACCGCACCGTGGTGCCTGAGCTCGAGAAGATTCCCGAAGTGGTGGAATGCCACTTCACCACCGGCCCGTACACCATGCTCATCAAGCTTTATGCCCGCGACAACCAGCATCTTATGGAGCTGCTCAACGACAAGATTCAGAATATTCACGGTGTAACTGCTACCGAAACCCTCATTTCGCTCGACCAAAGCATGAACCGCGAGATTCCTATCATGTATGATAAATAAGCA
>JBJEKE010000136.1:0-3723 GCA_051878475.1 Muribaculaceae bacterium
GGTTGATGCCTCTGCAAGTTATGCCGTGTTCAATAATTATTTAGGACAATATTGGTGTCGTTGTGGCTGTAACGGCGAAAAATTCGGGTAAAGGTTGCAATTTCACAATTGGTTTTGTATCTTTGTGTATTAAGGATAACGGCATTGGCTAAAGGCTATGCGTTAAATTGCACTAACATTACAAATGGTTGGATTATGCCGATTCAGTTCAGTATCATAACGGTAACCTATAATGCGTCGGCGGTTATCGACGCCACCATGAAGAGCCTTTCGGAACAAACGTTTAAGGACTTTGAGCATATTGTAGTCGACGGTGCCTCGGCCGACGATACCGTTGAGCGTGTGCGCAGCTATTCGTTGCCACGCACCACGATAGTGTGCGAGCCTGACAATGGGCTGTACGATGCCATGAACAAGGGCATAAGGTTGGCAAAGGGGGAGTATATGATATTTCTGAATGCCGGCGACACCTTTTTCGATGCCGATTCGCTGCATGTGATTGCCGACACCGCCAAGCGCACTCATGCCGATGTGGTGTATGGCCAGACAAAGATAGTTGATGCCCAGGGTCGTGTAGTGGGCGAGCGCCATCTGATGGCGCCTCAGCACCTTACATTCGGCAGCTTCCGCCGTGGAATGCTGGTGTGTCACCAGGCTTTCGTGGCTCGGCGCCGTATTGTGCACGAGTACGACACCAGTTACCATTTCTCGGCCGATTATGAGTGGTGCCTGCGATGTCTTAAGCAGTCGAAACGCAATGCCTATACCGGTGGCTACATCATCCGATTCCTTGAAGGGGGAATGACCACTTCCAACCATGGCAAGTCGCTGATGGAGCGCTACAGGATTATGTGCCGCTATTATGGGCCGGTAACCGCCACGCTGCTCCAGCTCACCTTTGTGCCGCGCATGGTGTTGCGCTCGCTGGGGCTACGCCGTTAGTCGGCTTTCTCTATTTCTTTCAGCACGTTTTTCAGTTCCTCGTCCACTGCAGTGAGCTTGGTACGGCAAGCCTTGAGCAATTGCAGTGCGCGCTTGGTGTAGGCACTGAGCTCGTCGATGCTGCATTCACTTTGCATCTTTCTTACTATGCTTTCGAGTTCCTGGATTGCGTCGGAATATTTTATTTCGTTGTTTTCAGCCATATTGTATTGTTTGTGTTTTAGTTTACGGTGGAATCAATTGAGCCATCGGCCAAAAGGGTGGTGATGACGGTGCCGGGAAGTATCTGTGAAGCCGATTTCACGGCTTTTCCGTTTGCAGTGGTGATTGAGTAGCCGCGGCGCAGAGTGTTTTGCGGCGACAGAATGTCGATGCTGTCGGCGAGGTTGCCAAGTTTCAGCCGTGCTTTCTCCACTTGGTTCCGGGCCGCGATGCGCAGAGCCTCTGCAATCATAGGCAGCCGTGCCGATGCCGATTCTATCCTGGCAGTGGCGCGTGCAGGTATGGCAGTGGCCAGAGCCTGCAAGGCCGAGCGGGCGCGCACCAGCCGATTCTCTACTATGTGTGGAATGGTTACCTCCACCGATGCCAGATGCTTTTTCTCCTCGGCCATGCTGAGCTGGGCAGTCGAGAAAATCTCCTGTGAAAGCTCTGCAATGGCGCTAAGTGCATTCTCGCCCTGTTCGATGAGCCATTCGGCAGCAGCTGTGGGGGTCTTGACACGTAGATTCGAGATATAGTCGATAACGGTGTTGTCGCGTTCGTGGCCAATGCCGGTAATCACAGGCAGTTGGCACTGGGTTACGGCGTAGGCCAGATTGTAGTCGTCAAACGAGCTGAGGTCGGATGTAGAGCCTCCGCCGCGAATGATTACCACACAGTCGAAACAGTGGGCGTGGCGGTTAATACGGTTGAGAGCCTCGACCACTGTGGGCGCGGTGTCGCGGCCTTGCATACGGGCCTCAAACAGTGCGGTGTAGAATATAATGCCCGATTTGTTGCTGTTGAGCTGGTTCATGAAGTCGCCATAACCAGCGGCGCCGGCAGCCGATATTATGGCAATGCGTTGCGGCACCATGGGCATTGCCAGCTCGCGGTTGTCGTTAATCACCCCTTCGCGTTTCAGGCGTTCAAGGATTTCACGGCGGCGGCGCTCCATGTCGCCGAGTGTATAACTCGGGTCGATATCGCTGATTATCAGCGATATGCCGAACTGCTCGTGGAAGTTTACGCTGAGGCGGAGCAGCACCTTGATGCCCGAGCGTAGTTGCTCGCCTGTGCCTCGCAAAAACTTGTCGAGGATTTTAGGGTATTGCGAACTCCAGATTATTCCGCGAATCTTGGCGCGGATGGCGTCGGTGTGCGGGTCCTTGTCCACCAGCTCGCAGTAGCAGTGGCCGCCACGCAAGGCAAAGTCGCTGAATTCGGCCACCACCCATCGGTTGGTAAGGCCGTCGGCGGCATATAATGTCCTGCCGATAAGCCGGTTGAATTCGTATAGAGTTATTTGTTCGGAGTCCGCTGAAGCCATATGTGTTGTTCGTTATGTAAATGCGAAGATAGTGAAAGATTTCCGAAAATGAAAGAGGCCGAATGAGAACATGCAGGCATAAAAAAAGGACGATTCGCATCATCGAGATGTGAATCGCCGAATCTCTTAACTTGCTAATAATTAAGCAGCAACTGAATCAACAGCAGCAGAGTCGCAGCAAGCAGCAGAGTCGCTGCAGCAAGAGTCAACTTCTTCTACAACTACAGAATCAGTAGCAACTGAATCAGCAGCTTCAGCATCAGCCTTAGCACCACCACAAGATACCAATGACATGCTAAAAGCAACAGCAAGTAACAAAACTAACTTTTTCATTTTTCTTTTGATTAAATAATAAAACAATATTTATACTTCAAAAACGTTGCAAAGTTACAACTAAAATTTTATATCCAAACAATTTCAAGTATTTTTTTGCTTTAAAACATAAAAATTCTCATTATTTGTTAGCAAATGCGACAAAGTAGCGGAAAAATGTTGGAATCCCGGCATTTTCCCGCTGCATTTCTCAGGTGGATTTATTGATACAGATATCGCTTGATGCTGCGTTTCGGAGTCTTTTCGAATTCGTTGGCAATGAGCTGTATCTTGGCAATCTGCTCGTAAGGAGCCACCAGCTTGTTGAGGTCCTTGCGAATCTGTTCCATGGTGGTGGGGAGCTGTTCGTTGGTAAGTCCCACATTGTCCATCATTTCGTAGTCGGGGTATACGAGAGCCACGAGCTTATCGCCGCGTTCCACCACGAGGCTTTCCATAACGAACGGCATATTGTTGAGCTTGGCTTCGATTTCTTCGGGATATATGTTCTGGCCGTTTGCCGATAGTATCATTGTCTTTGAGCGTCCTCGAATCGAGATTGTGCCGTCGGCCGATACAGTTCCCATATCGCCGGTGTGGAGCCAGCCGTCGGGCTCAAGCACGGCATTGGTGGCATCATCGTTTTTGAAGTATCCGCTCATCACATGTTCGCCGTGCACACCTATTTCGCCCGGAATGTTCTGCGGGTCGGGCGAGTCGATGCGTACCTCCATCAATCCGGTGAGTATTCGGCCCGACGAGCGGGGCACGAAATCGGTCCAGTAGGTGTAGCTGATGAGCGGGCCGCACTCGGTCATGCCATAGCCGACGGTGAACGGGAACTTTATCTTGAGCAGGAATTCCTCAACCTCGGCGTTGAGCGGAGCGCCGCCAACAATCACCTGAGAGAAGTTGCCGCCGAAAGCGGCGATGAGCTT
>JBJEKE010000137.1:0-3720 GCA_051878475.1 Muribaculaceae bacterium
CTGCCTTACAAGCAGAGGGTCGGCGGTTCGAATCCGTCAACGCCCACCACCTAAACCGATTGGAAATCAAGCGTTTCCAATCGGTTTTCTTTTTCCCAAGTTAATCAGCCAACCCCATTCTGGAGCAATTGACTTGCAAGTCATTTTCGGGTTGCGAGTCAAATTCAGCCCAAAATGGAGAAATGGATAGTTAAATGTTGTTAACGGTTCGATTGGCAAATTGCAATGATTGATGTATTATTACTTTTCCTGTTACATCTACACAAAAGAAGATTAGGTGTTTATAAAAGCAACATCGTATAAATCGATGGTAACTTCTTCGTCGTCCAAAACATTTGTGAATGAGAAGGTAATTTTGTCATATTATGAAACAGGCTCTTAATCATTTACATATCTATCCCGCAAACCAGCTTGAACGTCTTCTTCCCATTGCGTTTCGTCCACGTAACGCACTGTTCCCTGAAACTGAGGACTGAGAAAATCTCTGCTTGCGTCATACAGCGGATATGAAATGCCTGAAATATTTATCAATGTGTGAATGATATTTGCTGTGGAGACAGGTTTGTCTTTTGCTAGTTTTAGCTGCTCCACAATTTCCGGATACTCTGTGTGGAAAGCATGGTTTGCATAAACTATCATCGGAATACGTGCACAAAAACGCTCTCGCCCGTCATACACTCTCGTCACGTTTACACTCACCCCGTGGTCCGAGAAATAAAAGAAAATTACCGGTTGGACAACTTTGGAAAGCCGATTTATCATGCGGCTAAGCACGCTATCCGTGTATGCAAGGGAATTATTATAGTCCGCCACCAATTTTGCAGAGTAGATATCAAGGTGTTTTGCGCCCGGGAAAGCTTTTAAGATGTCTTCCGATTGAAAATGCGCGCAATTCTCAGGAAATCTTTCGTTATAACTGGTATGCGAGCCTATCAAGTGGAAAAAGGCCAAATCCGGGACCGTGTCATTCAATTTAATTTCATCTATAAGAGGAAGTAAACTTTCATCATACTTGTACGACCCTTTTTCATCACTTGTCAAGTTTCCGATATACTTCACATTGCGACTGTGACTGGCAATGGCGTAACTGAAATTTGCAAATTTTCCTCCGATTTCCTGGTTTGAAAACCAAGATGTGATGTATCCCGCAGAATTATACAAATCTATAATATTAGGAAAATGAAACCATTCCGTCGTAGTAGGGTCGTCTGGCTTAAAAGTCAGAATGTGCTTGAGATTGTCTGCCGTACCAAGCGAAGAACCTACGGCATTGCCAAACACAATCAGAGAATCTGACATGGCGGAAATCCGAGGCATTGTGTGCATTGGATAGCCGTAAAGCTGCCACTGGTCACGCAGAGCGGATTCACCTATAGCCACAATTATGTTTTTGCATCCGGGGTCTCGCTGCAATTCATCAGCATACGGCAACGGCGGAACACAACTCTGCAAATACTCCACTTGCTCTATCAGCTTATACGCTCCAATCGAATAGGAGGCCACTCGCGAAGTGATAAACAAATTAGTTCGCCCAAATATATAATTATCTCCTTTCTTGGCAAATACAAGGTAAGTCATTGCAGGAACGCCGGCTAACGCAAAAACAAGTATTACAGGAGTGAAAATACCTTTACGATTCAAAGAATCCAGCCACAATTTTCCATAATAAATCACTACGAAACACCCAAAAGTGTACCACAAATTCATAGTATTAATGAGGTTTGAACGAAATGAAGGCCAAAAGCCGGCAATCTCATTTACCGTAGTTTCCAATAAAGTCACAATCAAGCGGTGTGAAATTCCAAAACCATATAGACAATGGCACACTATATTCACTATACACAAAAAGACGTAAAGCACAATTGCCAGATATGCAAGCACTTTAACGCATTTCCATATCACGGAATCCTCATTATCATCACACTTGTATGAAACTATCTGAACAATACCTACTATAACTACTGTCTTTGTGAAAACAAAAAGCCACAAGCATATAGTGGAAAATACGTTACCATGCTGATTGGAATAATCCATTACGTCGGCCAATCCACAAATTGACGCCAAAAAAACTATTACAAAAAGCGTTGTGCTTATTCTCGCCCTAAACAGTCGCCGTAACAAACTCTCTTTTTGTTCAGTAACGTATTGCATCTATTATAAATAATTTAGTGTAAAAATACATAATAAAAATGAAATGCGCAGGAATTTTTTGTATTTCTTACAAGCTCGAATAGTGAATACGCACAATTTGCCACTTCCCGTCTGCGGATTCTTCAAAAATCTGAGTTTCACTACATTTGGTGTTATGCGGCGTATCGTTATAATTACCGAAAAGCTCTGTTACAAGGCTATCCCTGATTTCCGCTTTTCCTGCATATTCCTGATTAATTATTAACGGGTATGGAGTTTACTTTTTGGAGGAGACGGAAAATCTTTGGGCGGGGAGTAAGTTTCTCGTACGATTACATTATCTTTACGGCTGCAAATCATTTGGCTTATGGACAAGATGAGCGAGGAGCAGCGTCATCACTGCATGGCTTCGATTCGTGGCCGCGACACAAAGCCCGAATTGATTGTGCGCCGTTACCTTTTCGGGCGAGGCTTCCGCTATCGCCTTAACCATCCACGTCTGCCGGGGCATCCTGACATTGTGTTGCGCAAGTATAGAACTGTGATTTTCGTTAATGGCTGCTTTTGGCATGGCCACCAAGGGTGTCGCTACTTTACTGTTCCAAAGTCGAACACCGATTTCTGGTCTGCGAAAATTGCGCGAAATGCAGAGCGTGACCGTACAGTGCAGCGACAATTGGCTGCCATGGGATGGCATTGCATCACGGTGTGGGAGTGCCAATTAATGCCAAAGCTTCGCGACGACACCCTCCGGGGCCTTGAATACACCATCAGCCATATTTTTATCAACGATGTGGCTGTGCCTGCCCCAGCACAATATGGCGAGGCGGCAGAGGGCGTTGCCTTAATGGTGGCTGATGCGTCTGACGATGATTATTCCGGTTGAATTCAAATGTTTATGCGATATGTGGAAGTTTTATGCATTGTTATCGGCTTTCTTTGCTGCGCTCACGGCAATCTTTGCCAAAGTGGGAGTTCGCGACATCGACTCCAACCTGGCAACGGCTATCCGTACCACGGTAATCTTGCTCATCACATGGGGCATAGTTGCCGTAAGCAATTCTATTTCGGGGCTAAAGGCCATCAGTGGTCACAGCTGGCTGTTTCTGATTCTTTCAGGCGCTGCAACAGGATTGTCGTGGCTGTTCTATTTCAAGGCATTGCAAACGGGCGATGTGTCGCGAGTGGCGCCAATCGATAAGCTTAGCGTGGTTATCACCATCTTCCTGGCATTTGTCTTTCTACGCGAACAGATTACGCTACGGGTACTTGTGGCTGTGCTGCTGATTACGGCCGGCAGCATATTGCTGATAATGAAATAGCATCAGAATTGAGCTGCAAAAGCCACTCCGAAACTACGGGTGTAGGCGTCGTAGGTGGGTACAGCGCTCATGGCCGGGGCTTTCGTGCGGTCCCAACGGAACAAGTGGCGCCACACCGGCAGCATCCAGTAGCCGATACGGGCACTCAAGATACCGATTCCGGCACCGGCAAGCACATCGTTGAGCCAATGCTTATTGTTGTAAAGACGAAGGAAACCCACACCACAAGCCACGGTATAGGCGCCCACAGTATACCAGTCGTTGCCGT
>JBJEKE010000138.1:0-15673 GCA_051878475.1 Muribaculaceae bacterium
TGGCTTTATGTTCGGGTCGCCGATGGTAGCTTCCTGGTCGGCGAGATTGAAACTCTTGTTGGCAATGAGAGCCGAATATTTCGGGCGGGCGATTGTCTTTGTAACCGAGGCTCTGAGGTTTCCGTCGTCGGCAATGCGATAACGGAGCAGGAGGCTTGGCAGCACGTTGGTGTAGCTGTTTCTGAAGTCGCCAGTAGGAGAGAGCGATTCGTTTTCGTTCTCGTCCATCACATAGTTCACGCCGCTGGTGGTAAGGCGAGTGTGCTCGATGCGCAAACCGAGAGTGGCGTCGAAATGGCGTCCGAGTCGTTGGTCGAGACGCAGATATGCAGCATGAATCTGTTCGAGTGCCTTGTAGTTTCCGGCTTCTTCCTCAAGAAGTTCAGCGCCGTCGGCCTTATTGAAATTGATAGAGCCCATATATTCCTTGCTCACGAATCCGGTTCCGAGTGGATACTGGCTGCCGGGCATAAACCCGTCGCGCACCTGGCTCACAATGCTCTGTTGCCAGTTGGTGAGATAAGAGTCGGCAGCATCGGTATAGTCGTAGTATTCGGTGTTGCGTTTCTTGTCCTTGCGGGTGTATTTGTAGCCCCATTTCAGAGTGTTGCCGAACTCGCCGCGCGCGATAGGCAGCTCGAAGTTGATGCGCTCCTTCAGTTCGTTTTCCACGATGCTTTGGTCGGAGTTGGTGAACTCATCGAGTTTCCATCCGCTTTCGGTTAGAGCCGGGAGGTCGATTGTGCAGTAGGGCTGTCGGAGGCCGACATCGGCCATGGCGCTGCCGAAGTTCATAGAGTCGGAACCTTTGAGCTTGAATCCTATGTATCGTTCGTTGGGACGGTCTTCGGTGGCGCGCGAGTAGCTCGAAGCCCAATCGATTTTCAGCGCACCGAGATAGTGCTCACCGTCGAGAGTGAAGTCCATGGTCTGCTGTCGTTCGAGGCGAGCATCCTTTGTGTCGTCGGCCCCGGCCTTGGTTTGCAGCACAACGCTCTGGTCCTTTGCCTTGCTGTTGAGTTTCTTGTAGCTGATTCGATAGCGGTTCTCCCAGTCGTTGCGGCGGTTGTATATTCCTTTGAACGAGATTTTGTTTAGGCGGTTAAACTGGTAGTCGAGGGCCAGCGAATAGCTTTGGCGTTCGCGAGTAACGTAGTACTGCCGCACCTGAGCCTCCTTGAGCTGGATTTCGCCATCTTTCTCCACGTATTCGAATTCAGTGTTGTCGGAGCCCACCGGTGAATATTGGTAGCTGGCGCTTGCCATTATGCCGAGCTTGTCGTTGAGGAAACGGTCGCCCCAAGTAGCTGCGAGGTTCCATTGAGGCTTGGCGCTAATCCACGAATAGCCCGAGCCGACGGTAAAGTTGAGCACGCGGCGATAAGGAGTGTTTTTGGTGACGAGGTTTATGCCGCCACCAATAGCGTCGCCGTCCATGTCGGCAGTCACCACCTTGCTCACCTCGATGGTCTGCACCATATCGGCCGGGATAAGGTCGAGCTGCACGTTTCGGGTGTCGCCTTCGGCCGAAGGCAGACGGTTTCCGTTAACGGTAACCGACGTAAGGTCGGCGCTTGTGCCGCGTACCTGGCCGAAACGGGCTTCGCCCTGATCGTACTGCACGTTGATGCCGTTAATACGCTTCAGGGCATCGCCGATGTTAGAGTCGGGGAATTTTCCCACCTGGTCGGCCGACACCACGTTGGTGATTCCCATAGCCGATTTCTGCATTTGCAGAGCGCGGCGCTGTTCGGAGAACGCGCCTTTTACGGTGAGTTCGTCGAGCACTGTGCCGTCGGACATTTCCACATCCATCACGGTCACCTTGTCGCGGCTCACCACAACCTTTTTTACCACAGGCTTGTAGCCCACATACGATACCTTGATATTATATTCACCCGGAGCGAGATTCAAGAGAGCGAAATGGCCGTCGAGGTCGCTCACCACACCGGTGCGAGTGTCTTCCACAGTTATTACGGCGCCTGGAAGAGCATGGCGCTCAGAGTCGGTAATGATACCCGAAACAGCTTCGCGACTGCCAGCCGGAGAGGCTTCGGGAGTGTTGGCAGCGTTGGCGGCTAAAAAGACCGAGACCGCAATGGCCGATAGTGCCAATTTAGCAAGAACATACTTTTTCATCATAATTCTAACTTGATAGTTTTTGCATTTTTTTCTCGGTGCAAAAGTGAGAATTGTGTGTTTCATAGTTGTAACTATCAAGTAACGAATAAGTAACAATAGCCCCGTTGATGCACTAAAGGGTGTTGTGAATGGAGTGATGACACAAAAAGCGGGCTCGCCTTTTGGACGGGCCCGCTATGGTAGGAGATTTGGTGGCGATTATTTGACTTTCCACTCAAATCCGTCCTTGGTGTCTTTGACGTCGAAGCCAATTTCAGCCAGGCGGTTGCGTATGGTGTCGCTGGTGGCCCAGTCTTTCTTGGCCTTGGCTTCCTTCCGGATTTCGAGCAGCAGGTCGACGGCTTGTTCGAAAGGCTTCATGTTAGAGCCTTCGGAGGCGCCACCCA
This sequence comes from Muribaculaceae bacterium, assembly GCA_051878475.1. Classification (GTDB taxonomy): domain Bacteria; phylum Bacteroidota; class Bacteroidia; order Bacteroidales; family Muribaculaceae; genus SFRY01. The sequence goes on from JBJEKE010000138.1 coordinate 2,529, forward strand.
CCTCGGTGCGGATTCCCAGGATATCGACGAGGAACGTCTTGAAAGTGTCCTTAAGAGCGTCGATGTCGTGCTGCGAAAGTTTGGCGTTACCATCGTTGGCAAGGTTAATGATACGGCAGCCCTCGAAGAGGTGAGAAATCACGATAGGGGTGTTGAGGTCGTCGTTCATAGCCTCGTAGCACTTGGTCTTAAGGTCGGGCACTTCGATGGTTGATGTGTCGGCCGGCTTGAGTTCCTCCAGGCGTTTCCATCCTTCGAGCACTTTGTTGAGTGCCTTTTCGGCAGCCTGCAAAGCCTCGTTAGAGAAGTCGACGGTGCTGCGGTAGTGAGCCATCAGGATGAAGAATCGGATGGTCATTGGCGAATAGGCCTGGGTGAGCAGTTTGTGGCTTCCGGTAAAGAATTCGTCGAGGGTGATGAAGTTGCCGAGCGATTTTCCCATTTTCTGGCCGTTGATAGTAATCATGTTGTTGTGCATCCAGTATCGCACGGCATCATGGCCGTTATGCGCCACCGACTGTGCTATTTCGCATTCGTGGTGCGGGAATTTCAGGTCCATGCCGCCGCCGTGAATGTCGAAGGTCTCGCCCAGGTATTTCTCGCCCATTGTCGAGCACTCGAGGTGCCATCCCGGAAAACCGTCGCTCCATGGCGAAGGCCAACGCATGATGTGCTCGGGTGCTGCCTTTTTCCAGAGGGCGAAGTCGGCGGGATTGTGCTTTTCGCTCTGTCCGTCGAGTTCGCGGGTGGTGTTGAGCAGTTCGTCGATGTTTCGGCCGGAGAGTTTTCCGTAGTTATGGTCGCTATTGTATTTTGGCACGTCGAAGTACACCGAGCCGTCGCTCACATAAGCGTATCCTGCGTCGAGGATTTTCTGGATGTAAAGAATCTGCTCAATTATGTGGCCAGAAGCGTGAGGCTCGATGCTTGGCGGAAGCACGTTAAGCGCTTCCATCGACTTGTGGTAGCGGTTAAGGTAGAACTGCACCACCTCCATTGGCTCGAGCTGTTCGAGGCGGGCTTTCTTTGCAATCTTGTCTTCGCCGTCGTCGGCATCGTGCTCCAGATGACCCACATCGGTGATGTTGCGCACGTAGCGCACCTTGTAGCCCAGATGTTGCAGATATCGGAACAAGACATCGAAGGTAATAGCCGGGCGCGTGTGGCCCAGATGGGCGTCGCCATACACTGTGGGCCCACACACATACATGCCCACGCGTCCTTCGTGCAAAGGCTCAAAGCGTTCTTTGGTGCGGGTGAGCGAGTTATATATCAATAATGGATTTTCCATGACGAATGATGATGTTTGTGGTTAGTTGTTCTTGGTGTTGTTGTCGCTACCCGGCCATTCCATCGGCGGCAGGCCGTTGGTTCCGGGGGTACCTTTAGGGGTTATAACCCCGAATTTCGATTCGTACTTTGCCACATTGTCCTGAAGGGCAAACATCAATTGCTTGGCATTTTCTGGAGTCATGATAATGCGGCTTTGCACTTTTGCCTGCGGGGTGTTGGGCGCAAGGCAAATCATATCGATGAAGAATTCCGAAGCCGAGTGTGCAATCACGGCAAGATTTGCATATTTGCCCTGAGCCACTTCAGATGAGAGTTCAATCTTTATTTCTTTCTTTTCAGGTGTCATAATATATATGTTGTTTTCTGTTATTCAATATTTTTTGGACGGGAGAAATCGTAATATTCCACGTTGGGGTAGCAAGTATCGTCAATGTGCACGCGGAGCGTGCTACAGTGATATTTCTGCCAAAGGTTTCCGGTGTACACCGAAATCAGGGCGCGACGATAGAACAGGCCGTCGGCACCGAGAATGTCGTCGATAAGGTATGCATCCACCACGTCGTTGTTTACGGTGCTTTCGTCGATAATCAGGCCGAGCTTTCGGCTTTCGCCGGTGTATTGCGCCAAGGCGTTGATGTTGATGAAGCAGCCGGTGCGCCAAATGCTTTTCAGCTGGATGGGATTGTTGGTGAATTCGTCGATTTTCTGCTTCGATGCCACTCTGATGGTATCGAAGATGGTGTGGATTGAGTAGTTCACTTTAATTGTCCGCTGATATTGGCTATCGGTGCTGAGTTCGTAGTATTGCAGGGTGGTGCGTTCTCCCTTTTTCAGTTTCAGGTTTGTAACGCCCGGGGCCACAAGTGTTATCAGCGGCGAATCCTCGTGCTCCTGCATGGTGAATGTTGATGCCGAGCCGTCGTCGTAGTCGAAAGTGACGATGTCGAGACGGGTGTCGTTTTCGTGACCGCCCGGCTCATCGTTACGGCAAGCCACCATGGCGAGCAAGGCCGCCACAGCGAGAAGCATTCGTGATAATATGTTGAGTAGTATTCTCATTTAGCAGATTCCACGTTGTCAAAAGGGCTGACTGCAAATATACCACGTTTTTTGGTAAGTGTTACACCCAAAAGGCATGAATTTCGAAAATGTTGGCTAAAATTGCTGTTTAACAGTCAATTATTCGTCCGTCGCTGATGTGGAGCACACGGTCGGCGTTTGCGCTGAGCGCTTCGTCGTGCGTGACGATAACGAAAGTGTGGTGTAGCTCGTCGCGCAGACGCATGAACAGTTGCTGCAATTCGATTCGGTTCTGTGAGTCGAGGCTGCCGGTTGGCTCGTCGGCAAGGATAACCTTGGGCTTGTTGATAAGAGCCCGAGCCACAGCCACACGTTGCTTTTCGCCCCCCGAAAGCTGTGCCGGCTTGTGGGCGCGTCGTTCGGCGAGGCCGAGGTAGTCGAGCAGTTCCTCGGCACGGCGATATGCCGAGCTTTGGCGTTCGCCGCCGATAAGCGCAGGCAAAGCTACATTCTCAACGCAGTTGAATTCGGGCAAGAGACGGTGGAACTGGAACACGAACCCGATGTTCCGGTTGCGGAACCGGGCGAGTTCAGTTTCGCGCAGCGCCATCACGTCGACACCCTCGTAAATCACCTTTCCCGAGTCGGGACGGTCGAGAGTGCCGATAATCTGGAGCAAAGTGGTCTTGCCGGCACCGCTGGCACCCACAATTGCCACCACTTCGGCAGCGCCGATTGACGCGCTCACTCCTTTCAGCACTTCAACATTTCCGAAATGCTTTGTAATGTCGTTTATTTCAATCACTTTCAGCTTTACGTTTCTCTTTGTTAATAATATGAGCTGCGAGCATGCAACCAAACACGCATGGCAGATAAGATACGGTTCCGAAGCTCGAGCGCTTGTGGCGGAGTTCGTCGGTGAGCATTATCGAATTGGTGGCAGGAGGTTCGCTGCTCCACACAGTGGTGAGTCCGCGGCTTATGCCCATAGCCTTCAGCCGAGAGCGCACCGCCTTTGCGAGACCGTCGTTGTAAGTGTCGCTGATGTCGGCATACTGCACCCGAGTGGGGTCGATGCGCCCACCGGCTCCCATCGACGATATAATCCGCACCTTCGAACGCAGGCAGTGGGCAATGAGGGCCACCTTTGGCGCTACAGAGTCGATGGCATCGACCACATAGCCGAAGTTTCCGTGGTCAACGATTTCGGCGATGTCCTCCGGATTCAGGTATCGGTCGATACACTGCAGCTTCAGCTCCGGGTTAATTGCCAACAGACGGCGGGCAAGCACTTCGGTTTTCCGCTGCCCGATGGTGTCGGTGAGTGCAATGAGCTGGCGGTTGAGGTTTGACGGTGCAACAACGTCGCCATCGACAATCGTCATGTGCCCCACACCGGCACGAACCAGCATTTCGGCGGCATAAGCCCCAACACCACCTACGCCCACCACGAGCACGTTGAGTGCGGCAAGGCGGCCAAGCAGTTTGTTGCCCAGCAGCAGAGCCGTTCGCGATTGCCATTCTTTGGTGTTGACGTTGTCGGGTGACATAACTAATTAGGTATGTGATTATTATCGTATGTTGCGGCGTTGCCAGGTGAAGTTGGTTTTGCGCAGGCGATAATTGGTGAATTTATATCGCAGATTAACGATAGGGCGGCACAGAGCGAAGATAGGAGCCAAGGCTGCCATAGCACGGCAGTTGAGAGCCTTTCCTGCTTTGCTATATGCAACGATTTCTGCGGTGCAGATGCTGGCGAGCAGTATGAATGCAGCCACAATGGCCACCAGACTATGGTAGGCAAGCACGCCAATGGCAGTGATTGCCGCTACAAACAGCCAACGGAGCCACGAAATGGCAGCTGCCGAGTATTTGGAGAAGGTGCGGATATACCGTGCGGTGAATCCGTAGTGGAGCTTGTTGTCGCGGTAGATTTTCACCTTCGTGTCGGTTTCCACTCTCATCTGGCATCCGGGCGCAATAGCCACAGCAGTGTTCCGGCAGTTCGTGATATCGTTAACAAAGAGGTCGTCGTCGCCGTAGTGAAGGTTGAGGCTTCGGGAGTAACCTTTGTTGGCAAAGAACAGGTCGCGCTTGTAAGCCAGGCAGTTGGCGTCGCCTCGATAGCAGTTACCCTTAATGGCATACGACAGATACTGCACGGCGGTAGTTGCGATGTCGAAGCAACGGAAAGCACCGCGGATTCCTGTTCCGGGAGTTCCGTTTATAAACGAGTAGCCGATAACCACCTCGATGCCGTCGGAGAAGTGGCTCATGATTCTGCCGAGCCAATGCTCGTCGGGCGGATAGCAGTTTCCGGCAGTTGTGATTATGTAGTCGTATTTGGCAGCCTTTATCCCAAGAGTGAGCGAGAGCTTCCGGCGCGAAAGATTTTCGGTTCCGGCTGGCACATATGTGTGATACAGGTTATGGTATTCGAGCGAAGCCTCGAGCAGATAGTCCTTTGTGTGTTCAGTGTAGCTGTCGTCGACCACAATTACCTCGAATTTGGGGTACTGCTGAGCCATGAGCAAGGGCAACGATTGGCGAAGGTTGGCAGTGTCGCTGTTGCTGTAAACAATTATCGATACCCCAGGACGAGCATCGTTGTCGGGCTCGGGCGCCGAGGTGGCGCGAGCCACGCGATAGCTGCGTCGGAGCGTCCATATGGCAATAATAGCTGCCAGCACCGTCGCCACGGCCAGTATTTGGTAGATATATATAGGTAAAACGAATGAATAATCCATCGTAAAAGCAGAATTTACTGCAAATTTACTCATACCGTCATAAATAACGAAACCGATAGCTGCTTTTTTATTCGGGGAATGGTTAACTTTGCCCTGACAATGAAAAATCCGGCTTTATGATTATGCGAATAGTTGGTGTGGTGTCGCTGTTGACGGTGCTGATTAGTGTGGCCTCATGTGGCTCGCAAGATGGATTCGAGCTCCGAAACGGCGATTTGATATTTCAGGTGGGGAACACGTCGGCCATGACATCGGCCATCAGCGAAGCCACTGTGCGCGACAGCGCTTTATCGCTGACGCATGTGGGGATAGTAGCAATGGATGGCGATGTGGCATATGTGGTAGAGGCATCGCCACGCGGAGGTGTGGTGCGCAGCACTGTTCGTTCATTTCTGGAGTCGTCGGGTAGCATAGAAGGCCGTCCGGCAGCCGTGGTGATGCGACTGAAGGAACCATTTGATGACAAAATGGCAGTTCGACGTGCACTTGAGCATTTGGGCGAACCATACGATTGGGCTTACCGCCATGGCAACGGGCAGATGTATTGCTCTGAGCTGGTGTATGATTCGTATCTCGACAGCAACGGCTACCCGTTATTTCCAGCGCAGCCCATGAATTTCCGCAATGCCGACGGCACTATGCCGCAGTTCTGGACCGACCTGTTCAGCCGCCTTGGCGAGCCGATACCCGAAGGCGAGCCTGGAACCAACCCCAACGACATGGCACGGTCGACATTGCTGCAGACCGTGCACCGCTATTACCTTAAGTAGTTTGATTTTATCGCACCACGTTTCCGTTGTTGTCGATAATTACCTGGCCTTCATAGCCAATCAGAGTGGCGACAAACATAGTGGTCGATTTAGCCTCGATTTGCTCGTAGAGCGCTTCGGTGAGGCGTTTGCACTGAGCGTTCATCAATCCAACGCGTCCGCCGATGGTGTAGGCAAAGCACCCGGTAGAGATGTATTGTTCGACGTTCTGCGGCGTGCCCTCGATGATTTGCACAGTCATTCGGGTGAAGAACAGTTCCTCGATTTGGTCGACGACAAATGAGTTGATTATTCGACCTTGATAGTCAACTTGCATGGCAGCTCCGGGATTGAACACCACAGCATATTCCTTCTGCAAGTTAATGTTTTTGTAAATTGGCTGTATGAGCCAGTTGCCCAGAGTGTCGATTACACCGCATTTGCCTTTCTCGTTGGCAACGACGCAATGTCCGTCGGAAAACACGAATTTGGATAGCGGATTGCCATGATAAGGGAATTTGAACGGAATCACCACTTCGCCTCGACGGTTGATGAAGCCGATGTAGCCGTTTTTCTGCACAGCGGCCAGATTGTCGGAGAAAATCCAAGCGCGACGATATTCGGCCGGGATGGCTATACGGCCGGTGTATCGGTTGTAGAATCCGCGTTTGCCGTCGGAGCAGAACACGCTCAGGCTGTCGGCCGAATGCTGTACCCAGTCGAACTGGATATTCTCGGCACATACTTCGTTGGTTACGTTGTTAATGATTGAAATTCCGTTGCCGTTGTCGATGACATCGAGGCTGTCGTTGAGCACATACCCGTCGAGGTGTTGCTGTTCCGACCAGTAAGCCTTTTGCTCGTTGGTGTTGTGGGTAACGCCATTGTAAATGCCGACGATTGTGATAACCAATACAATAGCGAAAGCTGACCATGCAATGGCTTTAAGCCATTTTTTCAATGTAGAATTAACAGTCATAGTTTTTGCTGATTTAGGAGTTTACTGAAAAGTGTTATACGATTAGGGCGGGGAATCTATGATGGTTGCTGTTTTTTTGTTTTAGTTTTGTAGAACGAATCCTCGGGATAAGCGGCATTGTCGGAGTTCTCAGAATCTTTAAGCATTTCTGTAAATGTATCCACAAGATCTCTGTATGCTTTAGAAATCATCGAATCGAATACCGCCTGAATGTAGATGGCGTTTGTTGGGCAAGCAGGATGAAACATTATGTCGTATCGGAAAAATGCATATCTCATTCCATTTTCATCGGGGTCGGTCAATATAGCGGTAGCCTGCTGTCGTAAGTTGATTATGTTGATGGCTTTACGAAGGATGTCAGTATCCTGTTTGTTATTTCTTATCTCACAGCATAAAGGAGACGTAATACGGATATAATATCCATAGAAAACCATTTGAAAACTGTTGCCTTCAATAGTTACATTTAAATGACCATCATTGTCGATTTCAAATTTGTATCCCAATTGGGCCAAAATGGATTCCATGAGTTCGCGGTTTTGTGATGCCGGTACGTCATCTCCACCGTGCGAGTTGTTGGTTGAGTTGATTAGCTTCTCGCCGGAGAACATGCCCCAAATCCAGGTAATCAGGATGATTGCTAATCCAAGGAAGAATAGAATAGTAAGAAAATCAGTCATAATAGTATAGTGTTGTTTTTATAATTTCAATTAGGCGAGGTGACAGGAAGTGCCGCCAGGATTTATATTGGCGGCGGAGTGCCATTTGCTTCTCGTTGATGCAAATATAGTGTTGAGAATGTGCGTTTCCCAAGCAAAAATGGGATGCCTGTATGAAATGTGCACCTGGATGTATAAACTTAGCGTGAGCGCCAGATAATATAGTTGGTGTTGGGATGTGGAGCGCTGTCGCGCGAGCCGAATTCAGTCAAAGAGCCGTCGTTGCCGCGCATAAAGGCATATGTGTTGCTCCCCACAAGATTAATGGCGTTGGTTGCGCCGAGGCTAACCAATGCATCGGCGAATTGGCCGAGAGTCATTGTGTCGACCGACATCACTACAACGATGCGTCCATCGATTTCGGCGAGTGCTTTTCGCAGCCTGCTGCCTTTCGGCTTCAGGGCAATAGGCTGATATTCGGCCACCAGAGGGTATTGGCGGAAGAAGTAACCGCCGGTTTCGGTGGCTTTCTCAAACAGAGGTGTGTTTTCGGCCATTCCGATATTGATGGCGCCATCGATAATGGCGCAGAAGCCCATTTTAGATTTTCCTTGGCTGAGCAGTTCGCCGCGATACACGTATGCACCCACCATATTTCCGTTGTCGGCACGGATGTCGGCAGCAGGCACAGCAAGTTTTATGGATTTGTCAGCGTTGGGGTTGCCGCCGATGAACAGTTCAGCGAGGCATCCCTCGGGGCTAATCAGCATCATCTTGAAACCGTCGATAACGGTGTCGCTACAGCTTATTGAAACCGGATGTATCGGCAGAGAGTCGGCTGGAGCGATTTCCTCTTTATCAACTACCGCAACCTGGAGCGTTTTGTCAGTGGAATTGGAAAATGACATTATCAGGTATATAACCAAGGCAACAATAGCCACCGCGAGCACCCAAAGCCAAATGGGCCGCTTCGGGCGGTTGCCGCTGTCGTTGCTTTCATCTTGTGAATCATTGATGCGGGAGCAGCATGGTTTACGACCGTTACGCTTGTTGGGATCCCACGACTTTTTGGAGCGAGCGCTGCCGATGATGCGGATTTCGTTGTCGTTGATGTCGTTGTCGAATATATTTAACATTGTTCTGCCTCCTTTACTAAATAGTCCTTAAGTGATTTCAGCGCCTCGACCGACGGCGAAAGAGTGAAGCTGAAGGTGTGCGAGTCGGAAAGCACCAGTTTTTTGTGGCTGACATGGATATAAGATATGTAGTCTACGTTTGCAATCACTTGTTTGCCGATACGCACAAAGTGCGCGTCGGGGTTGTTTTCAAGGCATGCATCAAGTTTCATTTCCACTTGTCCAAGTTGCATTGGCAATTCATGCTTTTTGCCGTCGGCAGTGAACAACTCGGAATAGTTGCCTGAAGCTTGTATGTACACCACATTTCGAGTGTTAATGCGGAACATCTCGATGGTGTTTGAAAATGTAAGATACGTATCTTTTGCCATGTGTGTGCAAAATTAAGATTTTTAGGAGATATGTCAAGGGTGATGAACGTCTTTTGTACGAAATGGTATTGTGGGTATACGAAAAGGTGTCTTCAACGGGTATATGAGCAAATTTTGTGCCAAAAAACGACGATTTAACTTTGCAAAGAGGTTTCAATCTGCTAAATTTGCAATGACATGAAAAATAATCGGCCTCGCAGACACATTATAATCGTCACGGTAGCAGTGGTTCTGTTGGCGCTACTTTGCGTCGGCGGCATTTACGTGTATCGTGTGGTGTTTCCACCGATAGTTCACATCGACCATGAGCAGTTTCCGATAACCGGCATCGACATATCGGCACATAACGGCACCATCGATTTTGCCAGAGTAGCGGCCGACAGCGTTAAGTTTGTGTATATCAAGGCATCGGAGGGTGCATCGTTTCATGATTCGGCATTCGAGACCAACTATCGGGGCAGCACGGCGGCAGGAATAGCCACCGGTGCATATCACTTCTTCCGATTCGACGTCAACGGAACTCTGCAAGCCATGAATCTGCTGGAATGTCTGAAAGGAAAGACGCTACAGCTGCCGCTGGCCGTTGATGTAGAGGAGCACGGCAATCCCGAGACCTCGACCATGAGCGTGGTGACGCGCCTGCAGGAGATGATTGACTATATCGAGGGATTTGGCTATCCGGTGATAATCTACACCAACATCAATGGCTACCACCGCTTCTGCAAGGCCTATTTCGAAAACTATCCGTTGTGGATATGCCGTTTTGCCCATCCAAGCGATGATATCGACTGGACCATATGGCAATACAGCCATTGGAGCGAGGTCGACGGCATTTCGGGAGAAACCGACCTGAATGTGTTCTGCAGCAAGCAGGACGACTTCAACCAGTGGCTCGGCTCCTATACTTTCTGATGCCACATAAAATAATCGGGGCGAAATTACGTTATATGCAATGAGGCAGGAATGTGCCGACGGGTTTTGTTGCCTTGTCGAAGTGCATAAGCCGATATTATTGACATGCAAAGAATTACGATTAATATATACTCGCTCATTTTGGCCGTTGCAGCCATGGCTATGCCGTGGGCCGATGCAATGGCTTTCGGCACATCGGCCTTCGCGTCGACGTCGGTGCTTTCCTCGGGCCGGTGGGTGATGGTTCAGGTGACCGACGACGGCATATACCGCATCAGCAAGTCGGACATATCGAAGTGGGGTTTCTCCAATATTGAGAACATCAGAGTGTTCGGTTATGGCGGTGCACCAATCAGCGATGTGCTGAGCGAAACCACCTATATTGACGACCTACCGCAGCAACCGGTGGTGCGTAATGCCGATGGTTCCATACTCTTCTATGGCAAAGGCCCGGAGTCGTGGACCACAACGTCGCGCCAGAATGCTCCCACATATATCCAGGTGCAGCATCCCTATGCCACTGCAGGGTACTATTTCGTTACCGAGAATGCAGAGATAGCCGACCTGGAATTTGCCACTGTCGGACAAACACCGTCGGCTGCCAGAGCGGTGACCACATTCACCGAGCGCGCATATTACGAGAAAGAACTCACCACGCCAGGCATGACCGGACGCCTGCTGCTGGGTGATGACTTCAAATATTCCACTTCGCAGAACTTCAAGTTCAAGCTCACGGGCCTTGTCCAGGGCACTACGGTGTACACAGCCACCTCGTTTGCCGCCAAGGTGATGACCGGCTCGAGCCGCATAGCACTGTCGTATAACGGCACTCCGCTGGCACAAACCTCGTCGGACAATATCTCGGCTGTTACCGATGCCGCTCACGAGCATGTGAAGATGACAACCACCTACAAGTCGTTCGAACTTAGCGATGAAGACCTTTCGCTTGGCATAACATATTCGTATTCAGGCACTCTGTATTCGGCAAACCTCGATTATATCACTGTAAACTACACCCGCGCGCTTAGTCTTTCAGGCGCATCGCTGGCATTTCGCGGCAACGGTGCGTCAAGCTATTGTCTGTCGGGCGCCGACGCTACGACGGTGGTGCTCGACGTAACCGTGCCCTCGGCCCCGGTGGCCATAAGCACCACAGCCGATGGTGCATCAATGCTGTTTGCACCGGGCAATTCCGGAACTCGTGAGATGATAGCCTTTAATCCCACAGCCACATTTCCCTCGCCCACAATGGTGCAGAACGTACAGAATCAGGACCTGCATCAGCAAGAAGTGCCAGACTTGGTGATAATCACCCCATCGGAGTTCAGCAGCCAGGCCGAGCGAGTGGCCGAGATGCACCGCAGTGCCGACAGCATGCGTGTGCTGGTGGTAGAACCACAGAAAATCTACAACGAATTCTCATCGGGCACCCCCGACATAAATGCATACCGCAGGATGCTGAAAATGTTCTACGACCGCAGCCAGTCGGCCACCGATGGCCATAGCCTGGGCTATGTGCTGCTGTTTGGTCGAGCATCGTACGACAACCGCGCCATCACATCGACGGTGAAGGCGCAAGGTTTCCCGAAACTGCTTACATGGCAGTCGGACAACGGCGAGCACGAATCGACATCGTTCAACACCGACGACATCTTGGCATTCCTTGACGACAACAGCGGGGCTAACCTCGACAGCGACCGTATGCGCATAGCAGTGGGGCGTATGCCGGTGAAATCGACGTCGGAAGCCAAGCAGATGGTCGACAAACTGTTGGCCTACACATCCAACTCCGACAACGGCATATGGAAAAACAACGTGCTGGTGATTGCCGATGACGACGATAACGGCGCTCACATGTCGCAGTCCGACCTGTTCATATCAAACTTCACAGCCAACGGTGGCAGCAGCATGAAGCCCACCCGCCTTTACATCGACTCGTATGAGTCGGTTAGTGCCGGTTCGGGCCGCAGCTATCCGCAGGCGCGCGAGGATATGTTCAGGCTATTCAAAGAGGGCGCGATATGGGTGAATTATGTTGGGCATGCCAGCCCGATAGGGTGGTCGCATGAGGGAATGCTGAACCTCACCGACATAAACACCCGTTTCTACTACAAGCACTTGCCGCTGCTATATACAGCCACATGCGAGTTCACCCGTTGGGATTCCGACGACGTGTCGGGCGGCGAGCTGTTGTGGCTCAACCGTTCGGGTGGGGCAATTGCACTGATAAGCACATCGCGAGTGGCTTACATAACCGAAAACGGCACGCTTACCGGATATGTCGGCTCGCAGGTGTTCCGTCGCGATTCCGACGGCCGATACCAGCGCATTGGCGACATATTGAAGAATGCCAAGAACATGTTCCCCGGTGCCAACGAGAACAAATTGCGCTATTCGGTAACCGGCGACCCGGCAATGCGCCTGAATCTGCCCACCGAAAGCATCAACATAACCGCCATTAACGGCCAATCGCCCGATTCGGCTGACGATATAGTGCTTGAATCGGGGTCGGAGGTGACAATCGAGGGAAATGTCAGCACCGCCGACGGCAGCATCGACTCGCAATTCAGCGGAATCATCACCATGCGCCTTTACGATGCCGAGGAATCGGTAACTACCCATGGCAATGGCGATAGTGGCGTGGAATTTACCTACGACGAGAATCTTCGCACTATCTATCTCGGACAGGATTCGGTGGAAGGCGGGCGATATAGCATAAAGTTCCGTATCCCTACCGATATTGCCAATAATTACCGTCCGGCTATGGCCAACATGTATGCGGTGAGCGCCGACGGCGTAGAGGCCAGCGGTATCGATAAGAGCCTGTATGTGTACGGGTTCAGCGACGAAGAGTCCGACGATGTGGAAGGTCCGGAAATAACTATGCTTGGCCTCAATTCCAGCTCGTTTACCGATGGCGATGTGGTGAATGCCGACCCGCTTGTGGTGGCTGCCTTCGACGACCCCTCGGGCATAAACCTTTCCACATCGGGTATTGGCCACCAGATGATTCTGGTGCTTGACGAAACTACCACCTACAGCGACTTAACCAACTATTACACCCCGAGCATCGGCACCAGTGGCGGCTTGATAGCCTATCCGCTTTCAGGCCTCTCCGACGGTGTGCATACGCTGCGGCTGCGAGTGTGGGATACTCTTAACAATTCCAGCGAAAAGACCGTTACATTCAGCGTGAAAGCCGGACTGAAGCCTGAAATAAGCAACGTGTACACCAATGTCAACCCAGCCAGTTCCGACGTGAACTTCTACGTGCAGCATAAC
>JBJEKE010000139.1:0-15581 GCA_051878475.1 Muribaculaceae bacterium
TCGCCGGCACGACGACCAACAATCTTATGAGGCACCTTCACTCCGGTTGCACTTTCAAATGCATTGATAAGCTGAAGTACCGACAAGCCTACGCCTGTACCAAGGTTGAAAATCTCAACCTTGTCATCGCTCTTGTCTTCGAGCATGCGCTCCATAGCTGTTACGTGAGCCTTGGCAAGGTCTACTACATTTATGAAATCGCGGATGCACGAACCGTCAGGTGTATTGTAATCGTTGCCGAACACACTGAGTTCCTTTCTGATTCCGATAGCAGTCTGAGTAAGGAATGGGATAAGGTTTTGCGGCACGCCATTAGGCAATTCACCGATTTCTGCCGACGGATGTGCTCCAACAGGATTGAAATAGCGCAGGATAACGCTCTTGATAGGTGCGCCTGATGTAACGTAGTCGGTAATTATCTCCTCTGAAATCTGCTTGGTGTTGCCATAAGGCGAGGTTGCTTTCTTGATTGGAGCTTTCTCTGTTACGGGGTTCTCATCCGGCTCTCCATATACTGTGCACGACGAGGAGAAAACTATGCCCTTTGTTCCGAACTCAGGCATAAGTTCAAGAAGGTTAACCAGAGTGTTCAAGTTATTGCGGTAGTAAAGGAGCGGCTTCTGAACTGATTCGCCTACTGCTTTGCTTGCCGCAAAATTGATGATACCATTAATTCCTTTGTGTGTCTCAAACAGGTTGCGAAGTGCTTTCATGTCGGTGCAATCAGCCTCTACAAATGCCGGACGGATGCCTGTTATTCGTTCAATGCCATCAAGCACATTCTTGTCGCTGTTCGACAGGTTATCAATAATTACCACTTCGTAGCCTGCATTCTGCAGCTCTACCACAGTGTGCGAACCGATATAACCGGTTCCACCTGTCACTAAGATTTTTCCTTTCATTGTAATATATAATTGTTTTGGGTTATAAGCCTTAAGATATGGTTAATTCTTGTTCAGGATTACAAGGGCACCGATCACTCCGGGAACCCACCCTGCCAACGTAAGCAATGCCACTATCACCACCGAGCCACATCCTTTATCTATTACTGCCAATGGCGGGAACAGCACCGCAAGTATTACTCTCCAAATCGACATAAATTTAAATATTAAATGTTATGGCAAGCTCTCATTTCGAGCACGTTTGCCGATATGCAAAGATAACGTTAATAATTTAAATCAGCCACTATCATAGGTATGTTTTTTAGACACAAGTTTATTTCAGTTGCACTTTTCCGTCAACAATCTTCACATCCACAATCCTCAGATGTGCATCGTTGTTGTTATAGTGGAAACTCATTTTCAGATTTCCATCCAGATCGTAGAACAGCATTTGGTGGCCTCCATTGTCGTATACCGGAACGCTTACTTGTACCCATGGACCTTCAACCTTTCCTGTCGTCGAAGTTAGCTGTCCTATGGCATAATTGCCCGACAATCGGGAAAATGAGCTCCAAAGCAAAAGCAGACGGCCACTTTCGGCATCGCGCCATATAAACGGCGAATCCACTACTGTACCATAGCCCCACGATGCATCGCTGGCCTTGAACAGATACACCGGTTCGCCAATCTTTTCAGTCAAATCGGTCGACAATTGTTGTGCCCAGGTCTCCCCTACTTGATTCGTAACCTGTGGGCCATTCCACTCCTTGGTGAACACTGTCCACACACTTCCATCGGTGTCGACAAACAAAGAGCCGTCGATACACTGCTCTCCTACAGGTGTTACCGACATGTCTTCAAGGCTGTTGGCTATGGGGCGATACGGGCCAAGTATGCCGTTATCCGACCTCACTGCCGTAGTAAACCGCGGTATGTTCATCGAGTTGACGCTCACGGTAAAGAGTGTAAAGTAAGCGTCGTTCACGCAATAGGTATCAGGCGCCCAATTACTGTCGCCATTCGAGGGATTCACCACTGAAAGCACATCGCTGCTTGCATCGTACACCAAACCCTTATCGAACCAAGTGTCAAGGTTATAGCTCTTATAGGCCCGCAATCCGTAATGCATATCCGACACACGTGCCGCTGTTATAATGTAATAGCAGCGATTCTCCCGGTCTACAGTCACGAATGGGTCGCGTATCGAGAAATTCTGAGGAATGCGCACCTCAGTGTCTTCATATTTAACAACCTCAAACTGACATTTAGAGCGTCCGACAATCTTTCCGGTTGATTTAATCTTCACCAATACCACAAATGACATCTGCAACGTGATGCGTCCTTTCAAGTTGTTATTATTCAACACGTTGACAATGCAACGATTGGTTAGTTCATAGCTTGTAGTTGAGCCAACATCGATGGGTGTATGCGATAAAGCTCGCCCATTACATTCAAGCTTCACAGCATAAGTAACCTCATCGGGCGAATAGTCTGGAGCTGAACTCCATGTAAAGGTGTTTGCCACATAATCAGCACCGATTCCACACGTCTCCACGCTGCTCCGGAAACTCTCAATCTGCAGATTTGCCTCCTCAACATTTAGGTCTTCATCGTCATCAGGCGCTGGGGCTGAATCGCTGCCACACGAAACAATAATGGCTGCAATACACATCATGGCACACAGTTTTATAATGTCACGGTTCATTTCAAGTTGATTTATAAAGATACCACCGCAAATAAAACACAAATAATCGACTCGGCAAACCTTCCTTACATAAATCTACAGCACATTTTTCAGCCAAGGCTACAAATATTGACGAAATTGTGTAATTTTGTGACAAAGATAGAACGAAAATGAATGTAGCAGAAATAATACAGCAACTCGACCATCCAGGGTTTTCATTCGAAGTGCTCCCGCCATTAAAAGGCAAAAGCATTACCCAATTGTTCAAAAACATCGACAAGCTCCTCGAATTCAACCCGCTATATGTGAACATCACAACACACCGGAGCGAACTTGTGTACAAAAGCACTGGTGATGGTCTGTATCAGCGTGTATCGCAACGCAGCCGTCCGGGAACTGTTGCCGTGGCCGCTGCTATTCAACAGAAATACCAGATTCCTGCAGTGCCCCACATAATTTGCAGCGGTTTCTCAAAATTCGAGACTGAATACGCTCTTATTGACCTCAGTTTCCTCGGAATAACCAACCTGCTGATTCTCCGCGGCGACAAGGCAAAGCACGAAAGTCGTTATGTACCGAACGAAAACGGATATTCGCATGCGTCTGAACTAATCGACCAGGTTAACGAATTCAACAACGGATACTTTGTCGACGGGACCAACATGGATGTGGTTAGCGACACCAGTTTCTCTTACGGTGTTGCCGGATATCCCGAGAAGCACGACGAAGCGCCCAACATCGATACCGACATTATGTGGCTCAAGCACAAAATCGACAAAGGCGCATCATACGTTGTCACTCAGATGTTCTTCGACAACAACAAATATTTCGATTTCGTCGACCGCTGCCGAAATGCAGGCATCAACGTGCCTATAATTCCGGGGCTAAAGCCTATTGTCACCACTTCGCAGTTGACCATCCTGCCTAAGGTATTCCACGTCGACCTTCCCAACGACCTCGCCAATGAACTGGCACGGTGCGACTCCGATGCTAAAGCCAAGGACTTGGGTGTTGAATGGTGCACCATGCAAGCCCGCGAACTTATCGACAAGGGTGTGAAGAGCATACACTTCTATTCCCTTAACGCAACCGACAGCGTTCGCCGAATTGCACAAAACAGTTACTAACCTTCATCACAAAGTATGAAATTCAGCGACGTAATAGGAAACGACGAGGTTAAAGAACGGCTTAAGGCATTGATTGACAACGACCGGATGCCTCATGCAACGCTTCTTTATGGCCCTCCCGGCACATGCAAACTTAAGATTGCATTGGCAGCAGCACAATATATCCATTGCCAGAACCGAGTGAACGGCGAACCTTGCGGTGTGTGCCGCAGTTGCTTGCAGCACCAATCGTTTAACCACCCCGACACCATATTCTCATATCCCGTGGTTAAACGCAAAAAATCAACAAAGGCTGCTTCTGAAACAATTTCGGCCGACTATTGCGACGAATGGAAACACTTCATTGCCACAAACGACACAGAGAACTACGAAGCTTGGCAATCGGAAATAAAAAGCGACAACTCGCAGCTCCAGATGTATGTTAGCGAAAGCGATGCAATAATCCACACGCTCAACCTTTCAACTTTTTCCTCGAACTATAAGGTGCTCATTATGTGGCTGCCAGAGAAAATGGGTGAAGAATGTGCCAACAAACTGCTGAAAATCATCGAAGAACCATTCTCCGACACTATTTTCCTGCTCGTGAGCGACAACCCTAAAGAAATTCTACCCACCATATTCTCTCGCACACAGCGCATTGAGGTTAAGCGTCTTTCAACTGCCGACATCGCCGCATACCTGATGGCTAAATACAATGTCGACAACGATAATGCACTTGCACTTGCTGCATATGCCGACGGCAACCTGATTTCTGCCGTTGAGGCTCTTTCGCTCGACAGCGAGTCGAAAGACTTCTTCATACGATTCGTCACCCTGATGCGAATGGCATTCCAACGCGATATCGTTGGCCTCAAACGATGGTCGGAAGAAGTTGCCGACTACAAGCGAGAGAAAGAAAAACGCTTTATGCAATACTGCGTGAGATTGCTGCGGGAAAACTTCATTTTCAATCTCGGCAATCCCACCCTTAACTATATGACTAATGAAGAACGCAATTTCAGCCTGAAATTCGCTCCATTCATCAACGAACGCAACGTTGAGCAGATGGTTGCTGAATTCAATATAGCAGAAACCGACATTCAAGGTAACTGCAACGCTAAAATAGTACTCTTCGACCTCGCTCTAAAGATTACGAAACTAATACGAAAATGAAACCTTTTCTGGAGTGTGTTGCCGACGCATACCTAAAAAATGAAACCGCCAACCTCAGCAACTACTGCTTCATCCTGCCTAACCGAAGAAGCGGTTCTTTTCTGAGAAAGCACTTTCTTGAGTCGGCTGGCAACAGTGCTATAATACTACCTGAAATAACCACCATCAGCGATTTCATTGCCGATGTGTGCAACCTTGTTGAAGCCAGCAGAGTGGGACTCCTGTTCACACTCTATAATGAATACGCCAGCATTGCCGGGTCGAAAAATAGCGAAATTGCCTCGTTCGACCAGTTCATTTTCTGGGGCGACATGATTATCAACGATTTCAACGACACCGATAAATATCTTGTCGACGCCAAACAGCTTTTTGCCAACGTAAAGGAGCTGAAAGAAATTAAGTCAACGTTCCTTACCGAGGAACAACGCGACGCCATAACAGAGTATTTCGGTCCACAAGCACTCCCCTATCAGGATTACGAGAGTTTCTGGACTCACATCAACAACGATACAGATTCAAAAGTAAGAACCAGTTTCGTAAAATTGTGGGAAATCCTATTGCCACTTTACAATGCATTCAACCACGCATTAAAAAGTCAAGGGAAAGCATATTCAGGACAGCTCTATCGTCAGGCCCTGGATATAGTGAAAGAGATGGGAACTGATGATTTCCGCTTTAAAAGATATATCTTCGTGGGGTTCAATATGCTGTCCAGAGCAGAAATCGGAATATTCAAAGCCTTGAAAAACAAAGGTATTGCCGATTTTTATTGGGACATGAATTCTTCCAGATTCTTCACCGAAGCCAACAAAGGCAGCTATTTCATCAGAGATTACATTGCCCAATTCAAGTCGAAGTACATTATCGAAGGCCCAAACGACAATATACCAAAAATAGAGATAGTATCCGTTCCATCAAATTCAGGTCAACTTGCCTGCTGCTCCGAGATAATCAGCAATCTTGCCAAAGCAGGGAAAATAGCCGATACAGCAAATGCCATCGACACTGCCGTAGTGCTCCCCGACGAGAGCCTGTTCATCCCAATGATTGAATCGGTGCCTAACTGCATAGATAACACCAACATAACCATCGGATACCCGCTCAAATATGCCGCTATTTCCACATTGGTGTCGGCATTGGCAACAATGCATAACCGTGCCCGTAAGGAACGAGATGTCTGGACCTACTTCCACGAAGACATACATAACGTACTAATTCATCCCTATGTCAAAACACTTGCCAGCGAAAAAATCGACCGTTTCTTTGTTGATATGCGGAAAAGGAATCTGTTTACCGTTCCCGAAAACGAACTGTGCAATATCGACAAGAGAATTTCCAAATTATTCCGCCACATAGACGACCTTAACAAACGAGAGGACGTTATATCCTATATCAACGATGTTATCGACTTAGCAACAGAAAGTGTCGGCAATGGAAACGACAAGGCCATTGAACTCGGCTTCATTAAAAGCTATCGCACAGAATTGTCGAAACTCGAAGACACTCTGAACCAATACAACATCGACCTAAAAGGCAAAACATTCTTCTTCCTGGTTGAACGAACCATCAATTCTACTAAAATTGCCTTTGAAGGCGAACCGCTCAAAGGTCTGCAGATTATGGGTGTTCTCGAAACCCGTTGCATCGATTTCAAGAACCTTATCATTTTGTCGATGAACGAGAGAGTGTTCCCTCGTAAGCACTTTGCGCGCTCATTTATTCCTAATGCCATCCGTAGAGCCAACGGAATGTCGATTCCGGAATTCCAGGAGTCAATTCTCACCTATTATTTCTACCGCATGCTCAGCCGTGCCGAAAATGTGTTTCTGGTTTACGACTCACGGACAAAAGGCATTGCTTCGGGCGAAGCTTCCCGCTTTATAAAGCAGCTTACGCTTCTTTACGACCGAGAAAAGGCAATTGTCACCAAAATGGCCAGTCTCAATTTAGTTCCACAGAATAACGAGATATTTCACATTTGCAAAGACGACAGGATAATGGAACGACTTAAACGCTTTCAGCTTCCTGAATCTGACCCTAATGCCCGATATCTTTCGGCCAGTGCACTGAAAACATACCTCAAATGCCCACTCGAATTCTACTTTAAATACGTAGAAGACATCAAAGTTGATGACGAGATGACCGACTTCATCGACAGCTCCACTTTCGGAACCATTGTCCACAACGTGATGCAGGAACTATATTATCAGGGCAAAAAAGGGAGAATAATGAGAGTTCCAGATTTCGACGATATGCTTAAGGCTCCTCAGAAGACAATAGATAAGGCAATTGCTGACAACGTGCGAACCGAATATCTACACAAGCCGGAAGATTCGCAAGAACAGTTAACCGGCGATGCGCTTCTTATTGCCGACGTCATCAAATATTACGTTACGGCAATTGTTGAATACGACAAATCACTTGCCGAAAATTCAAAGGACAAATTCATTGAATTTATTCAAGCCGAAGCAGAAGAAAAAAAGCAATGGGATCTCGGCAATGGCCTGAAGTTCAATTTCAAGCAATATATCGACCGCATCGACCGCATTGACAGTCAATATCGCATTGTCGACTACAAGACAGGAAGCGATGATATTAATTTCACTTCTATTTCCTCTCTGTTTGGGTTGTCTAAAAACGCAGGCTATAAGAAATCCGGAATTTTCCAGGTAATCCTTTATTGCCATTTCCATAATTATCACAGCAACACCGACATTGCATTCAAACCTGTGATATATACAATTAAGACAATAAAGGATAAAAAGCCGTATGAGATAACAAACGGGAAAAATATTATTAACGATTACAGACAGATAGATAACAATAATAGCGAGACATCTTTCATTGAATTATTAAGCGACGTAATCAGCGATTTGTTCGATAAGGATAAGGTTTTCCAACAACAGCAACCTGTTCAAGATGTCTGCAAATATTGTGATTTCAAGGAAATCTGCAAGCCAAGATAATTAAATGAAGCCGCGCCTGAAACCATCTTCAAGCGCGGCTTGCTATATTCCAGGAAACTGAAGTTACAGCAATGAATACTTGTCGATATCTACAATAAGATTATTGTACCTCAGCTCCAATTCAAGCAACTGGTAATGTGCTTCGATAAAATACCGCATCTCCATAAGATATTCAAGCAACGATATCTGTCCGGCATCCAGAGCCTTGCGCAACAGCTCTACGTTGGTTTTGTCGCCAAGCACAGCATTGTACTCATCAATCTGGCTCTTTAGCTCCATCGCCTCATCATACCATACCATCATCTGCGATGTTTTAGCCACTTCGTCGCTCTGACGTGCAAACTGCGCCGATATTTGGCGGGCCTTTGCCGATGCCACTTTATTGCGGCTCGAAAACAATGGCAGACTCAGCCCCACTGTAAAGCCATTGAATTTATCGCCCAACTCGTAGGCATACTTATATCCCACCGAAAACGATGGCAACTGCTGCATCTTGGTTACACTCACCTGTCGCTCCTCGGCCTCATCGAGCATGGAATAATACATACGCTCGGGATCGTGCTGCATCATTCGCTCCTCATACACCAGTCTTCCTGTAAGATGTTCAACCGGATAATCGGCAAGGTTATCAACAATTCCTGACGGCAATTCATTGTTGCCATTGAGTGCTTTAAGACGCTCGGCTAGTTGACGGCGTTTAACCGCAAGGTCCTTGGTCCGCCGATTGATATTGAGCATCTCAATCTTTAGTTTATTCACATCGAGCACACTGATTTCGCCATGGTCGAAACCCTTGTCGTACGCATCCTTGATTTGCGACATGTCGGCCACAATACGGTTGTTCAAGCTTATTTGCTTGTTTATATCTATAATTTCAAGGCATATACGCTTGGTCTCAACGAGAATTGTCAGGCATTTCCATTCGCCAAGATAATTCAATGCACTGATTCGCGAAGCGTTTGCTTTTC
The DNA here is from genome assembly GCA_051878475.1 of Muribaculaceae bacterium. Taxonomy (GTDB): domain Bacteria; phylum Bacteroidota; class Bacteroidia; order Bacteroidales; family Muribaculaceae; genus SFRY01. Next base: position 8,779 of record JBJEKE010000139.1, read on the forward strand.
CGCGCGAAGAATACAGACCGGGCCAATCGATTTCCTGTGCCACACCTATACCCCACTTGTCGCCAACAGCAGAGTTCCCGAACAGATATTCAAAATCAACTGAAGTGTCCTTCAGATTGTTTGTCGAACTGATATCGCGGCTGGTGGCCTCGGTTTCTGCCTCGATAGACTTAATGTCGAGGTTATTGGTTCTAACCAGCGACACTATTTCATCAATGCAGTCGGCAAAGGCCGGCACGCTGAACATCGTTGCCATTATTGTTGCTATAATTGTTTTTCTCATCGTTTGCTATCCTTTTTATTAATGACATGATATAAAACAGGTACGATAAACACATTCAAGACAGTCGACGACAACAACCCGCCAAGAATCACGATTGCCATCGGGCTTTGTATTTCATTGCCCGGTGCAGTTGAATTCACAGCCAGTGGAATCAGAGCTAAAGCCGTGGTGAGGGCAGTCATCAATATTGGGTTTAATCGGTCGACGGAGCCACGGGATATGACGTCGCAAAGTGCCAATCCCTCCGATTTCAGATGATTGTATCGCGAAATAAGCAACATTCCGTTACGCGTAGTGATTCCAAGCAACGAAATGAAGCCTATGATGGCCGGAATATTCAGTTCTCTTCCGGTAAGCACCAATATGAGAACACCGCCAATCATTGCCAACGGTAAATTCACGAGAATAATCAACGACTCCTTCACATCCTTGAATTCCTGGTAAAGAAGAATGACAATTATCAGCAGAGCAAGAATCGAAGCTGCCGCCAATGTACGCGATGCGGTTTCCTCGCTCTCAAACTGCCCCCCATAGCTTATATAATAGCCTTCGGGAAGTTCTACATTTTCGTTAATTGCTTTCTGAATTGATTTCACAGCGCCACGCAAATCGGAATCTGCCACATTTGCCGAAACCACGATTCGCCGGCTCACATTCTCTCGGTTTATCGAATTGGGGCCCTCGCTGCTTCGCACATCGGCCACATATTCCAATGGTATCTTGCCGCGGTTGCTGTCAATCATCAACGACTTTATCCTGTCGATTTTATTCACCATTGAATGGTCAGCCTTGACAGTGATGTCAAACGGATATCCATTCTCATATACCTGCGAAACCACTTCTCCCGACAGAACTACATTGATAAACTCGCTGAAATCGTTGATAGTGATTCCATATCGGGCAAGCATGTCGCGACGCGGGGTTATCGACAGCTCCGGACGCGATACCTGCTGTTCTATATTCACATCAACTATATCCGGAATTTCCGAGATAAGGTTCTTTATCTGGCTACCCGTACGGTAAAGTTGATTCAGATCGCTTCCAAACAGCTTTATGGCTATCTGCGACTGTGAACCTGAAAGCATTGCATCGATACGGTGCGATATCGGTTGTCCTATCTCGATGTTGGTTCCCGGTATGGCTGTCAGTTTTTCGCGCAATTCCTTCATGATCTCGCTACGAGGACGGTCGATAATCTCGTAAGGTGCCTCAAATTCCGATGCATTCACCCCTCGTGAATGCTCATCGAGCTCGGCGCGACCGGTCTTACGGGCCACTGTCTTGATTTCTGGCACCGACATTATGGCGCGTTCGGCCTCCTGCCCGATTCGGTTCGATACATCGAGCGAGACTCCAGGAACCGTTGCCACATTTATCGTGAACGAACCTTCGTTGAACGATGGCAAGAAACTCCGGCCCAATGTGGTGAAGCATATGCCGGAAACCACAAAAAGTGCGCCGACAATGCCCAGAGTGAGGCTACGATGGCTCAAGCACCATCTCAGCCCGTTACTGTAATGCGATTTCAGCATCACCACAAAGCGCGGGTCGTTGCCTATTGCCTTATCAGTGGAACCAAGCAAATAACTGCACAATACAGGAGTAACTGTCAGAGCTACCAATGTCGACGCCAAAAGGGCTACGATAAACGAGATACCGAGAGGTATGAGCAATCGACCCTCGATTCCTGACAGGAAAAACAGAGGCAGAAAACTGGCAATGATTATCAACGACGAATTGAAAATGGGCATACGCACCTCGGCCGATGAATGGAACACCACATGGAGTGTCGACCGGCGTTCGCCATCGGGCAATGCCTTGTTTGCCCGTAGGCGCTTGTAAACATTCTCCACATCAACAATGGCATCGTCGACCAGCGCTCCCATAGCTATCGCTATACCACCAAGGCTCATGGTGTTGAGTGTATAGCCAAACAAATGTAGAATTACAACCGTTATGATTACCGACAGCGGAAGCGCCACCAACGAAATCACTGTAGTGCGGGTGTTCATAAGGAAGAAGAACAACACGACAATAACGAAAATCGCACCTTCAATGAGCGAACGCTGTATGTTCGATATCGAGTTGTTGATAAAGTCGGCCTGCTTGAAAATATCGGTATACACATTCATTCCATCGGGCATTGTCTTCTTAATCTCGGCAAGTTCGGCCTCGATGTCGTCGGTGAGCGCATTGGTGTCGACATTTGGTTGTTTGGTGACAGTTAGCAGCACTGCCGGCTTGTCGTCCTTCGATGCCACACCGAGTTTCGGCAATTTCTCACCTATCCTCACATCGGCAACGTCGCGGATGAGAACAATACCGCTTTCATCGCTTCTTACCACTGCCAAACCTATGTCGTCGACATTTGATGTGCTTATCTCGCCCTTCACAATATATTCGTTGCCATATTCATATATTGTACCGCCGCCAACATTCGTGTTGATGTCCGATGCAGCACTGAGCACCTCGCTTAGCGATACGCCATAATGCTTCATCTTCTCAAGGTCAATCTGAATCTGATACTCACGGATGTCGCCACCCATCACGGTTACTTGCGACACTCCTCCAATGCCCAATATCTGAGGTCGAAGTATCTTGTCGGCATAGGTGCGCACATCGAGCAGCGAGATACTGTCAGAGGTAAGGCCAATGATAAGCATCTCGCCCAGAATCGACGATTGCGGCCCGAGCACAGGGCTATCGACATTCTCCGGCAGCTGACCTTCAATGGTCGACAATTTTTCCGATACTATCTGACGGGCACGATAGATGTCCATTCCCCAGTCGAATTCAACCCATACCACAGCAAAGCCTGTAGTGGCCGACGAACGCACTCGCCGCACTCCGGTGGCTCCGTTTACTGCCGTTTCTATCTGGAATATTACCGTCTTTTCTATCTCTTCAGGTGCATAGCCGCGGGCCTCGGTCATTACAACCACCGTGGGCGCATTGAGGTCGGGAAACACATCTACCTCTGAATTGACAGTCACTATGGTGCCAACCACCAGAATCAAACCGGTGATTATCAACACCAGTATACGGTTTTTCAACGAAAAACCAATTATCCTGTTAAGCATAGCTGTAACTGTTAATGTTGATGATTACAAGCCGATGGTATTTCGGAGGAATTTGCAGCAAGACGCACAAACATTGCTCCCTCTGTAACAACTTCCTCGCCGGCTTTCACTCCGCTAAGTATCTCCACACGGTTGCCGTCGGATTCTCCGGTTTCCACACGGCGTTTGTCGTAACACTCTTCATCAAGCCGGACAAACACATATTTGCTGCCAAGTTCTTCCTGTATGGCACTCTCGGCAACAGCCAAGGTATTGTCGCGCCCCGCGCCTATGAGGTATACCTCGACATACGAACCTGCGGATACCACATTGCTGCCATTGAACTCAATCATCACAGGAATATATCCCTGTTCTGCCGATGCATTAGGCGACGACACCACCTTACCGTTCAATTCGGCAAGAGATATGGCCGATTCGCTATACGTCGGCTTTATATTGGCACTCTTGATTGTCGGAATCACATTGTAATAACGTTCGGGCACATCTGCACGAAGCAACAGCCTGGCATTTTTCCGAACTGTTGCTATTGATGTGCCTGCATCCACATACTGGCCATCGCTCACGTTGAGCTGCGCCACTACTCCTCCAATTGCCGTGGTGGCAACATTACCGCCTTGCGGACGATAGGCAAGTTTTGCCTTTTCATATGCATCAACGGCGGCAAGATATTCGCGCTCGGTTACAATCTTGTCATTATATAAAGGTGTCAGACGATCGAGTTCCCGTTTGGCAGTAGTCAACGTTACTTTTGCTACCTCGTTGACATCGCCTCCCACCATGCCGGTTGCGTTTATCGAGCATATACGTTGTCCGGCTCGCACTGCCACGCCAAGCGACATTCCGCCAGCCAATCTCACATTGCCTGATGTTGGAGCCACTACATCGTACGAATCGCCTTGTGCCGGCAGTATCTCGCCCGAAACTTTTATCACCTTGCTGAACGGTGCCGGCTCTACTTTCTCTGTCTTAACCCCATATTTTTCGGCCTTTGCACAATCAAGCACAATTTCAGCTGATGATGATTCATGGTCATGCTCGTGCTCGTGCTCCTCAGTTTCGTGTTCATGAGCACGGTCATGCTCTGAATGGTCACTATTGCTGTTGCATCCCACCATCATCATGATGTATGCAACCATCAAAATATATTTTATACGCATAACTTATTATATATTAAATGTTTACAATCACGCATACAGCATTGGCTGTACACGTGGATAATAATGCATGTGTGTGAAGTTATGCTACAGGAGGGGCCCTGAATCGTTGAAGTGTGTGGTAGAATTCCTGTGTAGAGGGAAGTATATAAGGTGTTCTTTCGCTATAAGCCACTATTTGCGGAGCTACAACACAATCCGGCTCAACGCCAAATCCAAACAGCAGACTCGACAGATAATTCACTTGATTGCGTATCGACAACTGTTTGGTTATCATTATCTGCCCAAGTTTACCCGAGCAGTCTCGTTCATCGTCTTCACTTGAATGTTTATGATTGTGCCTGCAGAAGCTATGACCTGCAGCACAATCATTGTGTGAGTGATGATGCATATTCACATCATGAAACAGATACAGACACATTGCACCGCTATCATCGTGATGGTGATATTGTATTACCGATGTCGACACAAAAATCATCGAAATCAGTACAGCAAAATATGTCTGCAACCGTCGTTTCATTCCTAATATGCAAAAATATCAATTTTTGCCGATAGAATCAACTACGATATAACTTATTATTAACGATTTATATTCAATTAACCATTCACCGACAGAAACAATAATGGGGAACACCACTCTATGGCATTCCCCATTAATGTTGATTATAACAACGGATTTCCGCTATTCATCGTCGTCATCGTCATCGAAATCAAGCTCAAAGACATCGAAATCGTCATACATGGCATCGGTGAACTCGGCAAGTGCGCGGCCCTCCTTTTTTGTAGGGCGGCCCAGTCCCTTCTGGCGGTCGATGAATCCGCTTATGCGTGCCATCTCCAGCATGTCGTACTGGCTCTTCGGAGTCAGGTTTCTCAGATATTCCGGCACCAGTTTTGCCCCCACCCGGTTTTCGATAAGCCCAAGCACCTCGAAAGTGTATGTGATAGGTGGCTTACGCACATCAATCACCTCGCCAACCTTTAGTGGACGCGATGGTTTAACCGGCATGTTGGATATTGTGACTCGTCCCTTCTTGCACGCATCGGTGGCTATCGAACGGGTCTTGAATATTCTCGTGGCCCAAAGCCATTTATCAATCCTTACTTCCCCCTTCGGCATATTATTTATTATTATAATGTGTCATTGTAAACGACAGGCCCGACAAACAGAACGACTTTATAGCGTCGACGGCCAGCTGCAGGCGCTCCGGCATGGCAGCCTGTTGCTCGGGCGTGAAATTGCCCAGCACATACTCTATCTGCATTCCACGCGGAAAATCGTTGCCTATTCCAAAACGCAGACGGGCATAATTCTGGGTGCCGAGCTTGGCTGCGATATCCTTCAGTCCATTATGGCCGGCATCGCTTCCTTTTCCTTTCAGGCGCAATACTCCAAACGGCAATGCCAAATCGTCGACCACTATAAGGACATGATCGATATCGAACTTCTCTTTCTGCATCCAATATGCCACAGCGTCACCACTCAGATTCATGTAGGTCGATGGTTTCAGCAGTGTGAGAATCTTGTTCTTAACCCTCACCGTTGCCACATCACCATATCGCTGTGTGGTGAAAACAATATTGGATGCCTCGGCAAAGGCATCCAATACTTTAAATCCAATATTGTGGCGGGTATTTCGGTACTCTGCACCGATGTTCCCCAAGCCGACTATAAGATATTTCATTAATTCAAACGAATCTTGATATCATTAAGCCTTAGCCTGTGCACCACGAGCGGCACGAGTCAACTGAACAGCGCAAACCACGGCGTTCTTGGCATTAACAACTTCGAATCCATCGTAATGGAGGTCGCCAACCTGGATTGTCTTGCCAAGTTCAAGGGCATCTACGTTGATTACCACACGTTCTGGAATTTCCGAGTAGATAGCTTTTACCTTGAGTTTCTTCATCGAGAGGCTCAACTTACCACCGGCCTTTACACCAGCTGCATGACCTTCAAGCTTTACAGGCACTTCAACAACAACCGGCTTCTTGTCGCTTACTTCGAGAAGATCCATGTGGAGAATAGTGTCCTTTACTGGCTGGAACTGGAGGTCCTTGAGGATTGCTTTTCTTGTTACACCGTCAAATGTCAAGTCAATCTCGAATACATCTGGCGAATAAACCAGCTTGCGTACATCCTCAGCCTTAACTGTAAGGTCTGTAGTAATGATACCCTTGTTGCGGGCGCCACGTTCTAATACTTTCTGACCTGCCAAAAGTGTACCGTTGTATGGAAGTTCTACAACTTCACCACCGTTAAGCACTACTGGAATCAAATTCTCT
>JBJEKE010000140.1:0-3678 GCA_051878475.1 Muribaculaceae bacterium
GAGATTGAACAGGTAAATTGGCATTATGAATTCCTGGTACGAAATCGTTGGGAATTCAGTTGCCGTTACCACTGGCGACACCAGCCATTCGTCCTTCGTATTGTATGAATCGTAAAGCACGCAGGCATAGTATGTGCCGTTGGGCTCGGGCGAATAATCGTCGTAGGGGCATACAAACCAGTTGGTGGGCAGGCCATCGGGGTCGGTGAATTCTTCGCCCTTCGATTCTGCACTCCAGCCTTCGGGCATCCATGTAGTGGTGCCGTCGGCTCCTTCAAAATCTTCGTTGAGTGAATACGTGCTGCTGGTTGTTTCATCTGCCTTGGCATTGGCCAAAATGGCTTTCTTTGATAGAGCCTTTGGTGAGGCTGCGTTAACCAGGCGTTTCATTCTCACCCCGTTTTCGAACTCAACAATCTGAGAAATCACATTTTTCGATAATTTCTTCGATTTTACCACTCTGCTCGCCTTTTTAAGTGCGATGCTCTTTTGTGCTTTGTCGTTGATTTCAAGTCGGGTAAGTTTTGCATCATTTGACATTGTCACGTGTTTCTGTGAACTTGCTCCCACACTCAATCCTAAGGCCATTGAGGCCATAACCGTAAAAGAAAGTAGATTTTTTACCATAATAATAGTTGATTTTAATTAATACATTACAAAAATATTGAAAAATACATATAAACTGTGTAATTTTGGAATAGAATTATAAGATTTAGTATCATTTTCTATAAATATAAGTAATATGAGACTTGATGGACGACGTCAAAGCAGCAATGTCGACGACCGCCGCCGTATGGGCGGGGCCGTGGGTGGCGCTTTGGGAATAGGTGGCGCTATTGTGGTGGCATTGATTACGCTGCTTATGGGTGGCGATTTGGGCGATGTAATCAATATCGTCGGCGGTGAGATGGGTCAGTCGCAGCTGTCGGAACAATCTTACACTCCTTCTGCCGAAGAAGAGAATCTGGTGGTGTTCACTAAACAGATTCTTGCTGGAACCGAGGATGTGTGGAGCAGCGAGTTCCGCCGCTTAGGCCGCACTTATGAGGCTCCAAAGCTTGTAATATTTTCCGGTTCTGTGCAGTCGGGTTGTGGTGGCGCAACTTCTTCAACCGGTCCGTTCTATTGTTCGGCCGACCAGACAGTTTATATCGACTTGTCGTTCTTCACGCAGATGAAACGCAATATCGGTGCCGATGGCGACTTCGCTTATGCCTATGTAATTGCCCACGAGGTGGGGCATCATGTGCAATATCTGCTCGGCATTCTCGACCAGGCACATCAGCAGATGGCACGCTCCGATCAGAAGACAGCCAACCGTATAAGCGTGCGCCTCGAGCTCCAGGCCGATTTCCTTGCCGGAGTGTGGGCAAATCGCGACAATGCCATGTTCAATTCGCTTGAAGACGGCGATATTGAGGAAGGCATGAACACTGCATCGAAAATAGGCGACGATTATCTCCAGAAGAAGGCTCAAGGATATTCGGTGCCCGATTCGTTTAACCATGGCACTTCGGCACAGCGTGTGAAATGGCTCAAGAAGGGCCTTGATTCGGGCGACATCAACGCTGGCGATACATTCTCGCCCGAATATTACGAACTATGACATTCCGCTCGACGCTTGCGGTGGCGTTGCTCGGTGTGGCATCGATTGTTGCCGCTGCTCAGTTCCGGGTGGTGGATGCCACCGATTTGAAGCCTCTTGCCGGTGCATATGTATTTGATTCAGGAGGCCGTCTCGTCGGTTTTTCCGATGAAAATGGTGTTGTGGGTGATGTAAAAGGGCCGGTAACTGTGAGTATGTTGTCGTATATGCCGGTAAAGGTCGATGCAGATACTTGCGTGGCCGATGTGCGGCTGTCTCCGACGCCGTTCTCCTTGCCCGAAGTGCAGGCTGGTGCTAATGAATATTGCAAAACCACGGCGGTGTTTCGCGATGTATTCCGCAACGACGGCCGCGTGGTGCTCTATCGTGAAGGTATTGTCGATTTCTATTACAACTACAAGTCGAAATCCTATACTCGCCGAATCCGTGCGTGCCGCCAATACGAACATCCTAAGGTGCATAAGCTTTTCGGCTTCGATGTGGTGCTCTTCGATGCTCCCACCATCGACCTGTGCCACATTCACATAGTGGAGCGCAGGGGTGTTGTGTCGGAGTCGGGCGATACGGTGATGTATCGTGCCAGGCTTAAGGACGTGGAACGCGATAGCGCTGTTATCAGTATCAATGATTCGGTTCATGGCATTTACCGCAACATTATCGACAACATTAAACTCATCGACCGAAACGAATCATTTTTCGGCATCAAGCTGCGCTATACCAAGGATTTTATTGATTGGACCTTTAGCGATTCGTCACAAGCAATGTCGTCGCTATTGTCTTGCCGGCTGTATCAAAGCTACGATTTCAAGCGGGGCTCAAAACCTGCGGTGTGCGTCGAGTCGCTGCTCGATTTGGTGGTCACTGGGGTGGAGGTAATGCCGAAACAGCAGGCAAAACTCGAGATGAAGGAAAAATCCATATCAAGCGATTTCATGCTCCCTGCCCATCTGCCTGATATCGGTGTTGATGTGGACGACGACCTCGATGGCTTGAAACTAACCGATTTCAATACTTTCTGAGATAATATATTATAGGTTAATTGCGTTTTTAAAGTACTTTTACTAACCAAAATTTAAAATCACTGTGAATAATATCGTTTCTTCGTCGGCGTTTGCCGATTCTCGCCAGCATTACGCACTGCTCGATGGATTGCGTGGCGTGGCGGCAATGTTGGTGGTGCTCTATCATGTGTTTGAAGGGTTTGCTTTCGCCGGACAGACCGACATCGTGTTTATCAACCACGGATATCTATCCGTCGATTTCTTCTTTATCCTTTCCGGTTTTGTTATCAGTTATGCCTACGATTCGCGTTGGGCTACATCGTTGTCAATGAAAGGCTTTGCGCGTCGACGTCTTATCCGATTGCATCCAATGGTAGTCCTCGGAGCTGTTGTGGGCGCTGTTACGTTCTGTATTCAGGGAAGTGAACAGTGGGATGGTACCCATGTGGCCACATCAATGGTAATGCTGGCATTGCTGTGCGCAATGTTCTTTGTTCCGGCTATTCCCGGTTGCTGCTACGAGGTGCGCGGAAATGGCGAACTGTTTCCGCTCAATGGACCAAGTTGGTCGCTGTTCTTTGAATATATAGGCAACATTATATATGCCATTGTGCTTCGCCGCCTTTCAAATGCCGTTCTTGCTGTCGTTGTGGCTGTTATCGGCTTGGCTTGGGCTGCATTTGCCGTGTTCGACTTCTCCGGATATGGCATGATTGGAGTGGGCTGGACATTCGACCTGCCTAATATGCTTGGCGGCACTTTGCGCATGCTCTTCCCCTTCACTCTTGGTATGCTCGTCCAGCGCAATTTCAAGCCTTGGAAGGTGCGTGGCGCTTTCTGGATTGCAGCTGCTTTGCTGGCTCCTGTGATGTTTGTGCCTATTATTACGCAAACCATAGCCGGAAGCATACACCTCAATGGCTTATTCGAATTGGCTTGTGTGGCTGTGCTGTTCCCGGTAGTGGTGCGAATAGGTGCTTCCGGTGTAACCACCGACCGCACATCGTCGTTGGTGTGCAAATTCCTTGGCGACATCTCGTTCCCGCTCTATATCGTTCACTATCCGTTCAT
>JBJEKE010000141.1:0-3653 GCA_051878475.1 Muribaculaceae bacterium
CTCTTTTTTTGCAATGCAATATAACGCAAAAACTTTGACATAGCCAAATCGGCGAAGTTTTTGGCACTATTTTTGCCTATGTTATCGATATTCGGCCGTAAAGTTGTAATTTTGCGGATATTTTCAAGATGAGACGATTGATTAAAAACATATTGATGCCGTTTCTGGTGCTTGTGGGCTTTTGTCGGCCTATGTCGGCTTCCATGTTGCCGCAGGTGCCATTAGATTTCGATTCGGTAAGCGTCAGCCTCATCACCTGTTATCCCGGTCCGGAAATATATAAGTTGTACGGCCACACAGCGTTGCGCGTGCGTTACGGAGAACGGGATATGATGTTCAACTATGGCGTTTTCGATTTCGATTCGCCCAATTTCATGTACCGTTTTGTTACGGGCGAAGCCACATACATTCTTGCCGGTTATGATTTTGATATGGCACTCGACGAATATCGGCGCGAGCACACCCGTGTGGTGGAGCAGCACCTGAATTTGTCGGCTGCAGCAGCACGCTCGCTCATGATGCGCCTGCTCATCAATGCCCAGCCGCAAAATCGCGGATATCGTTACAATTATATCTACGATAATTGCTCCACCAGGGCTCGTAATATGGTGGAGAGCGTGCTTGGCGGCATCAGCTACGGCGAGCGCACCGATTCGCTCCGTTCGTTCCGCGATGTGATGCATCACTTCAACAGCTCGTATGCATGGCAGCAGTTCGGTATCGATTTGGCTCTTGGTCGCGACCTCGATGTTACGATGAGTGACCGCGAGATACAGTTTGCTCCGATATATCTGATGGAAGCTGTTGCCGGTGCCACATACGTCGATGCCCAGGGCGAGCGTCATCCGCTCGTGTCGCACACCGACATTATTCTCGACGGCCCCGAAACAGGCTCCTTGCTGCCCCCCACACCGGTGTATCTGAATCCGCTGTTTTTCGCCATACTGCTATTCTTGTTGGCATTGGCAGTTACACTGCACGATATGCGTCACAAGTGCATCAGCCGCGGGTTCGACACTGTGCTGTTTGTGCTCTTCGGCATTGCCGGGCTGCTGGTGTATTTCCTGATATTTGTATCTCAGCACACTGCCACCTCGCCCAACTATGTGGGGCTGTGGATAACGCCGCTCTATTTTGTCCAGGTGGTATTGCTATGGATAAAACGCTCGTGGCGTTTCCTGTATTTTTATCAAATGATTAACTTTGCACTGCTGTTGGTGCTGATTATTTGCGGATGGTGCATGCCTCAGCAATGGAATGTAGCATTCTATCCGTTGATGGCAGCATTGGCGGTGAGGCAGTTCAACTTCCTTTTCTTTATAAGACGATATGCGTAGAAGCAAACGAAATATGAACCGGATAATGTCGTCGATGCTTATGTCGATGGTGGCGTTCACTGCATTGGCGCAGAGTGCCAACGGCCGCCCTACATTGGTGGTGGGCATCGTTATCGACCAGCTCCGCATCGACTACATCGAGCTGTTGCAGCAGCGCTTCTCCGACAGTGGTTTCAACCGTCTTATCAGCGACGGCGCCTATTTCGAGAATGTGGATTTCAACATCTATAATCCCGATATTGCATCGAGCACGGCTCTGATTTTCACCGGAGCCTATCCCAATGTAAATGGCATAGTGAGCTCAACTATCTACGATCTGCAGAAGCGCACCCCCGTGCCGGTGCTAACCGATTCGAAGAAAATCGGTAACTTCACCAACGAGACATTCTCGCCTCAGGCCATCACCGTGTCGACTATTGCAGATGAGGTGCGCATAACCAGTGGCGGCATGGGATATGTGTATTCCATTGCCCCCGATGCCCAACAATCGATAATAATGGCGGGCCATGCCGGCAACAGCGCCACTTGGATTAACGATGTAACCGGAAACTGGTCGACAACTACCTTCTACAAGGACTATCCCCAGTTCATGTCGTTCCGCAACTATAACAGCTCGCTCGCCAACCGCCTCGACACTGCCTCGTGGAAGCCGATGCTGCCTCTAACCCAGTATATCGACATCCCGATGCATCGGAGCATCCACCCATTCAAATACACCTATCGCCGCGGCGACAAAGACCGTTTCCGCGCCTATAAGCAGTCGGCGCTGGTTAACGAGGAAGTTACCAACGTGGCACTAACATATTTGCAAACACTTGCACTGGGTGTTCGCAAACAGCTCGATATGCTCAACATATCGTACACCTTGGCACCGTATTCATATGGTTCCGACCCCGATTTCCGTATCGAGCTCCAGGACTCCTATTTGCGCCTCGATGCACAGCTGTCGCGCCTGTTTGCCGCCATCGACAAGGCTGTAGGACGGGGCAATGCCCTGATTTTCGTCACTTCTACCGGATATTTCAACGATTTCCGTCGCGACGACGAGAAGTTCAATATTCCATCGGGCGAATTCTATGTGGCACGAGCCAAATCGCTCCTTAACATGTATCTGATGGCCATCTACGGCAACGGTGAATGGGTCATTGGGTACGACAACCAGCAGATTTTCCTCAACAAGGAACTGATAAAGAAAAACGACATCAAGATAGAGGAAATGCGCGCCAAGTCGGCCGAGTTCATGCGCAAGATGAGCGGTGTGCTGTCGGCATATTCGCTTGAGGACGTTATTAACAACCCCGTTACAGACGTGGCGTTGCGCATCAACCACTCCATTAAGCCGGAAACAGCCGGCGATGTATTTGTCGACATCGTCCCCGGATGGGTGATTGTGGAGAACGATACTAATGCAACCGCCGATGGCAAGCTTATCCGCGACAATGCCATCAACACTCCGGCTTTCATTATGGCACCGGGCGTACCGGCCCAGCGCATCAAGAGCGTTGTCGACGCTTCATTCCTGTCGCCTACGGTGGCACGGCTGCTGCGAATCCGTTCGCCTAATGCCGCCTCGCACAAGCCTTGGCTGTTCTGATGCCGATTATTGACCGATAATTGGCTAATTCACAACATTTTTTACTATCTTTACACCTTGATATGGCCTTGCCATGTCGGGCTTAACAAGTTAATTTTATAACTACCACATATTATGGGATTTACATCATTTCTTAGCGCATTGTTCGGTAACAAGTCGAAACGCGACTTGAGCAAGCTGATGCCTATCGTTGAGCAGATTAAGGCCGTTGAGCCATCGCTGCTTGGCATCTCAAACGACGAACTGCGCCAAAAAATTACCGAGGCACGGACTCGAATACAGGAATCTGTTGCCGACCAACGCGGCCGTATTGCCAAACTTAAAGAGGAAATCGAAACCCTCGAATACGACAAGCGCGAGCCTCTTTGGGCTGAAATCGACAAACTTGAAAAAGAGGTGCTCGACCGCCTTGAAGACAAACTGAACGAAGAACTTCCTCTGGTGTTTGCCTGCGTGAAGGAAACCGCTCGCCGTTTCAAGGAAAATGAGACCATCGAGGTTACTGCCACCGATTTCGACCGCTATCTTGCCGGTCATGGCAAGGACTTCCTCAGTATTGACGGCGACAAGGCTTTCTACCGTAACCATTGGATGGCCGGTGGCAACGAAATCACCTGGGATATGGTGCACTACGATGTGCAGCTCATCGGCGGTATTGTCCTTCACCAGGGAAAGATTGCCGAAATGGCTACCGGTGAAGGTAAAACCCTCGTGGCCACGTT
>JBJEKE010000142.1:0-3645 GCA_051878475.1 Muribaculaceae bacterium
GAATCTAATAGGAGAGGACGGCTCGATTGGGATAAGAGTTACTAAAGAACGGTTTTCGAAAGAATTGTGCCGAAAGTTTGGACGTCCGATAGTTTCAACATCGGCTAACATCAGCGGACAGAAATCGCCTGCGATGTTTTTGCAGATATCGCAAGAAATAAAAGAGTCGGTAGATTATATAGTCAATTATCGACAGAACGACAATTCGTCGCACACCCCATCCTCAATAATCAAGTTGGGGCAAGACGGTGTTTTTAAACTTATTAGAAGTTGATTTCGAAGCGAACACAGCGAATTAGGTATATTGCACTCGATTTGATTTCTGCAAATCTTGGCATTTTGGTTTTCAATTGCCTAAGATATTTCAGGTCGATTGAGTTGATGCATACACAGGGCTTCAGCTCTTTGTATGCCTATCTTTCATCGTTATATGTTGCATTAGGACAATGCCTTTTGCCGATATGCACAATATTGATTTTTGTGTTTTCCGGCTATTATGTTGAAGTAATCCGCAAGTCAAGGCTTAGCGAATTGCTCAATACTGCAGTTTCAATTTCCTTTGCCAGCTTGGGAATATTTTTTATAGTACTTATAAATGATGTAATCGACGACCGTATAGCAAATTACGAACTGGTGCTCTTGCTGTGGTTGTCGTTGTTTGCAATTGTATATGGAGTCCGGATTGCTTATACATCTTACACTATTCATCTAATCAGAAAAGGCGACTTGTATATAAAAGCCTTGATAATCGGCTGTTCAGATGTTGCGTACGATCTATATTCGAGATTCGAATCGATGAGAATGAAATCGGGATATAAAATTATCGGTTTTGTAAAAATTCCTGGCGAATCAATAAGTACCAGGACGTCAGGTATTGAGTGTTTTGAGTTTGAATCGATTAAGGATATCTGCAGTCAGTATGGTGTCGAGGAATTCATCATTGCACCTGCCAATCATGATTTCAGGAATATATTCAATATAGTCAACAAACTGTTTCCCTTATCACTGCCAATCAAGATAATACCTAATGTGGCACACATACTTATTAGTAAAGTGAGAATTTCAGATATCGAAAATGAGATACTTATCGATGTGGCTGGATGTGGATTAAGCGACTGCGAGTTAATACTTAAGCGCACCTTCGATGTATGTTTCTCTATTCTGGTGCTAATTGTTCTGTTCCCGCTTTTCTTAATCGCATCATTGGCAATCAAGCTAAGTTCAAATGGGCCGATATTCTACAGGCAGCAACGAATAGGCTACCGTAATATTCCATTCAACATCATAAAGTTCAGGACAATGATAGTTGATTCCGAACCCGACGGTATACCACAACTTACAACAGACAACGATATAAGGATAACAAAAATCGGCAAATTACTAAGGAAATACCGCATTGATGAAATTCCACAGTTCTGGAATGTCATTAAAGGCGAGATGTCGATAGTTGGTCCTCGTCCGGAACGTGAATATTTTATAAACCAAATTATGCAAAAGGCACCATACTATGCGCTGTTGCATCAAATCCGGCCTGGAATCACTTCGATGGGCATGGTTAAATATGGTTATGCATCCACTATCGATGAAATGCTCGAACGTTTGAAATTCGACATCATATATATTGAGAACATGTCGTTGGTAACCGACATGAAGATAATTATTTATACTATAAAAACAGTTGTAACGGGAAAAGGACAATAATGACTAATGTTTTGAATAAATTCGAGGCCGGTTGTCACGATCTTGTGCTAAAGTTGGCAACGTATCGCGAAAAGTATCTCAACGAGCGTTCGCTGCTCTTGCTGCTCGCGTTAGTCACCGGTGTATTGTCGGGGTTTGCCGCCATTATATTAAAACTTCTTATAGAGAAAATGTCGGGGACAATCGGCTCACATATTATGATAAGCCAAAGTAACTTCCTATACTTAATATGCCCGGTAATTGGCGTTCTTATTTCAATGCTCTATGTTACATATGTGGTTAAGGACAATATATCTCACGGTGTCACGCGTGTATTGTATGCTATATCCCAAAAAAAGAGTCGATTAAAGCAGCATAACACATTCACATCGGTAGTAGCCAGCTCTATAACCATCGGGTTTGGCGGGTCTGTAGGAGCAGAAGGTCCGATAGTATTTACCGGCGCTGCAATCGGTTCTAATCTTGGAAGTGCCTTCCGGCTTTCACCACGATTGCTAATGATTCTTGTAGGGTGTGGAGCAGCAGCCGGTATAGCCGGAATATTTAAGGCGCCGATTGCAGGCATGTTGTTCACTATTGAGGTGCTTATGCTCGACCTTACTGCAGCCTCAGTTATGCCATTGCTAATTGCATCAATATCAGCCGCAACGGTTGCATACGTGTATACCGGCTACGATTTAGAGTTTTTCTTCACACAAAGTGAACCTTTCGAGATGCACCGTATTCCATTTGCTATATGTCTTGGCATTTTCTGTGGATTCGTCTCGCTTTACTTTACTAAGGCCATGAATTTCATGGAAAACATTTTCAGCAAATTGAAAAAGCGGAAATATAAGTTTATTGTAGGTTCTGTTATTCTTAGCTCATTGATATTCATCTTCCCGCCGCTTTATGGCGAAGGTTATAGCTCGATAAATTCACTACTTTACGGCGATGCCAATTCGCTACTTGACGGTAGCATATTTTATAATTTCCGTGACAATGTGTGGATGATTTGCCTTGTGCTTGGTCTTATTATTCTTACAAAGGTGTTTGCGACGAGTGCTACAAACGGCGCCGGTGGCGTGGGCGGTACCTTTGCTCCGTCGCTCTATGTTGGTTGTATTGCGGGTTTTTTCTTTGCATATCTGATTAATCATATAGGATTGTTTGATTCCTCATTGTCAACAAAAAACTTCGCGTTAATGGGTATGGCTGGAGTTATGTCGGGGGTAATGCATGCACCCCTGATGGCAATCTTCCTGACTGCCGAGATGACCGGCGGCTACCAGTTATTTCTTCCGCTGCTTATTGTATCGGCTTTATCGTTTGGAACTATCAAGATATTCCTTCCTTGGAGCATCTATACAATGCGATTGGCAAAACGCGGGGAATTGCTCACACACCATAAGGACCAGGCTGTTCTTACATTGTTGAAAATGGACAGCGTAATTGAAAAAGATTTCATGCCTGTAAAACCAGAAATGTCGCTGAAGGAAATGGTGAATGTTATTTCGCAGTCAAACCGTAATCTTTTCCCAGTAGTCGACGACAACAACAAACTAATCGGGATAGTTTTACTCGACGACATTCGCAACATTATGTTCCGTCCGGATTTATACCGGAAAATGTATGTTCGTAAGTTCATGAGTATGCCACCAGCAAAGATTGAAGTAGGGGAGAGCATGGAGAAAGTGATGAAAATCTTCGACGACACCGGAGCATGGAACCTCCCGGTGGTTGAAAATGGATTATATATTGGCTTTGTGTCAAAATCAAAGATATTCAATTCGTATAGAAGAGTTTTGAAACATTATACCGACGATTGACATAATGGATAAGAAAGACCTTAGAATAGTTTTCCTTGGCACTCCGGAATTTGCAGTGGAGAGTCTCGACCGACTTGTTTCGGGTGGTTACAATGTTGTTGGAGTTGTAACAATGGCTGATAAGAAAGGCGGACGC
>JBJEKE010000143.1:0-15376 GCA_051878475.1 Muribaculaceae bacterium
CAATAATATGTTGTTTTGCTTTGTTGCTAAATTGCAATGAGCCTGTTGCCGTGATTAGTGGCGCAAGGCTCATCATTATCGTTATGCTTCGGCAGCTTACTCGAATGAGTTTTGCTTAAGGTAGTTCACCTCTTCCTGAGTAAGGTAGCGCCAGCGGCCACGAGGCAAGTTCTTCTTTGTAAGACCTGCAAAGTAAACGCGGTCGAGCTTGGTAACATGATAGCCAAGGGCTTCGAAAATACGACGTACCACGCGGTTACGGCCTGAGTGGATTTCGATACCGGCCTGTTTCTTGTCAGTTTCCGAAACATAGCTTATGGCATCGGCATGGATTTCGCCGTCTTCAAGTTCTACACCGTCGGCAATGTGCTGCATGTCGTCTTCCGAAATTGGCTTGTCGACCCACACGTGATAAATTTTCTTCTTCACATATTTAGGGTGAGTGAGTTTCGAGGCCAGTTCACCGTCGTTGGTGAGCAGGAGCACACCGGTGGTGTTGCGGTCAAGACGTCCCACCGGATAGATGCGCTCGGTGCAGGCATTCTTAACGAGGTCCATAACGGTAAGGCGGCCATTGGGGTCATCCTTGGTTGTTACGCAATCCTTCGGTTTGTTGAGCAGGATGTAGCACTTGCTTTCGAGTGTCACCACCTTACCCTGATATTCTACAGTGTCGGTAGCGGTAATCTTGGTGCCGAGTTCAGTAACCGGAGTTCCGTTAACGAGAACTTGACCTTGCTGTATCAATTCATCGGCTTCACGACGCGAGCACACACCGGCATTTGCCATGAATTTGTTCAGACGAACCTGTGCTGTAGGGTCGATAGCCGGCATTTCATATTCAATACGCTTTGGGCGTGGAGTGAATCGCATTTGCTGCGGCTTCTGCTGTGGCTGACGGTTATTGTAGCCACCACCCTGACGATTGTTGTTGTAACCGCCCTGGCGATTGTTGTAACCACCCTGACGATTGTTGTTGTAACCGCCCTGGCGATTGTTGTTGTAGCCGCCTTGGCGATTGTTGTTGTAGCCGCCTTGACGATTGTTGTTGTAGCCACCGCCTTGGCGATTGTTGTAACCACCCTGGCGATTGTTGTTGTAGCCACCTTGGCGGTTATTGTATCCGCCTTGACGATTGCCATAATTTCCCTGATTGTCGTAGCCACCTTGGCGACTGTTGCCGTAGCCACCCTGGCGGTTGTTGTAGCCGCCCTGACGATTGTAGCCTCCTTGGTTATAGTTGTCGTTATACTGATTGTACCCGCCTTGACGCTGACGGTAGTTGTTTGGGCGTTCTGACTGGGCCGGGCGCTCTGCCGAATCGCCTGATGGTTCGTCGTACGATACTTTTTCGTAACGAGGCTGCGACATTTCGTCGTCAAGTTTCTTTTCGCCTATTCTGGGGCGTCTTGCTCTTTTTTCGAGATCTTCCATAAAACTTCTATTTTTTGCCTCTCGGCTAATTTAAAATTTAAATTAAATGTAATATTAAATATAAAGGTTACTCAAATTTATAATTTTCTGATGTTGCTAATTGTTATAAACCCAATTATCATGACAGCATTACCACAAAAATGCCTTGAACAATGAATAGCCTGACGTAAGCGCTATCTTGTGCAAAGATATAAGAATATTTCTATTCCGAACAATTATCAAAAAAGATTTTTTTGAAAAATCTTCCTTGATAATTATTGTCGACTCCGATGCATTAATAGCCAGTGTATCCGTGAGGGGTAATTGCCTTCAATTCAGCCTTTACCGAGTCGGAGACATTAAGAGTATCGATGAACGATGCAATGCTTTCGGCATTCACAACCGAATTGGTGCGTGTGAGAGCCTTGAGCGTCTCGTAGGGCTTTGGATATCCTTCGCGGCGGAGTATGGTCTGGATGGCTTCGGCTACCACATTCCACATGTTGTCGAGATCGCGGTTTATAGCAGCCTCATTGAGCAGAAGTTTGCCCAATCCCTTGAGGGTGCTGTGGATGGCTATCTCGAGGTGAGCAACGGGCACACCCACATTGCGCAGCACTGTCGAGTCGGTGAGGTCGCGCTGCAGACGCGATACCGGCAACTTCTGCGACAAGTGGTTCAGTATGGCCACAGCCAGCCCGAGGTTACCCTCGCTGTTCTCGAAATCAATGGGGTTAACCTTGTGCGGCATTGCCGACGAGCCCACTTCTCCTTCCTTGATGCGCTGCTTGAAATATTCCATCGAGATATACTGCCACATGTCGCGGTCGAGGTCGATTATAATGCTGCAAATGCGCTTCAGTGCATCGAAGAGTGCCGACAGATTGTCGTAGTTCGATATCTGGGTGGTCCACTGTTCGCGGGCTATGCCGAGTTTCTCGCTCAGGAAACTATTGGCAAAGGTGCGCCAGTCGACAGTAGGGAATGCAATGCGGTGGGCATTGAAATTGCCGGTGGCACCACCAAACTTGCCGCTGATAGGAGTGGCTTCGAGCAGCTGCAACTGCTGCTTCAGACGATAGGCAAACACTTCAATCTCCTTGCCCAGGCGTGTAGGTGAAGCCGGCTGTCCATGTGTCTTTGCCAGCATCGGGATATCCATCCATTGCTGCGCCTTGTCATCGAGATCGGCAATGATTTTTTCAATCAGCGGAATCACTTCATCGTGCAGGGCGTCCTTCATGAGCATAGGCACTGAAGTGTTGTTGATGTCCTGTGAGGTAAGACCGAAATGAATGAACTCCTTGTATTTCGCAAGGCCAAGGCCATCGAAACGTTCCTTCAGGAAGTACTCCACAGCCTTCACGTCGTGGTTGGTTACGCTTTCTATCTCCTTGATGTGCGAAGCCTCGGCCACGCTGAGGTTGCGATAGATGTCGCGCATTGGCTCGAACACCGAATGGTCGACATCGCTCAGCTGCGGCAGTGGAATCTCGGCGAGGGCAATGAAATATTCCACCTCTACCTTAATGCGGTATCTGATTAGTGCAAATTCAGAAAAATAATTGTCAAGGCTCGCCACCTTGTTACGATATCGGCCATCGATTGGCGAAATGGCTGTCAATGAAGTTAAATCCATAAACGATAAAGAATTGTTTTATGATGCAGTTTGTTGTAATCGTAAATCTCTTATTCGAAGACCATGGAAAATCATCGTCGTTTCCCACCGCAAAATTACATAAATATATGTGTGTTGGCAAAAAACTTTTGCCATTTTAATCAAAAACACAATTTTTATTAATTAATTGGTTTATCTGAAATTAATGCTTACCTTTGCAAAGGAAAAAGAGCACCAAGGGCTGTCCCTATACATCTGCCCGAGCCGAGTGCGGCGAGTGTGGCGATGCGGTGGCATGCCTCGGATAAGCCCGTTTTTAAATATTTATTTTTTAGGGTCTCGACTTAATGAAAAGTGGAGATTCTTTCTTTTTTACTAATTTAATTATCAAACAAAAAAACAGTTTTACAAACCATGGCACTAAGTTACATGACCAAGGAAGGCTACAAGAAAAAGATGGAAGAAATCGCATATCTTGAGAATGTGAAACGTCCGGAAATTTCTCGTGCCATTGCCGAAGCGCGCGACAAGGGTGACTTGTCGGAGAATGCTGAATACGATGCCGCCAAGGAAGCTCAAGGAATGCTCGAAATGAAGATTTCGCAGCTGAAGGACTTGGTGGCTAACGCTCGTATCATCGACGATAGCAAGCTTAACACACATGAGGTTCAGATTCTCAACACAGTCACTATAAAGAACGTGAATAACGGCGCACAGATGAAGTACACCATCGTGGCCGAAAGCGAAGCAAACATCAAGGAGCACAAGATTGCTTCATCCACACCTATCGCCAAGGGCTTGATGGGCCACAAAGTGGGCGACGTGGTCGACATCCGCGTCCCCTCGGGCATGATGCAGTTCGAAATAGTTGACATCTCAATTGAATAAAACCATATGGCTACAATCTTCAGCAAAATTGCCGCCGGCGAGATTCCTTGTTTCAAGGTTGCCGAGAACGAAAATTTCTTCGCTTTCCTCGACATCAATCCCGTTGCGCCGGGACACACTCTGGTAATCCCCAAAAAGGAAATTGACTATATTTTCGACATCGATTCCGACGAATATGCCGAATACTGGAAATTTGCAAAACGTGTGGCCGCTGCCTTGCGCCAGGCAATGCCTTGCGTAAGAATCGGCGTGGCTGTGATGGGCCTCGAAGTGCCCCACGCTCACATCCACCTGATTCCAATCAACAAGGAAAGCGACATGAACTTCTTCAAGGAGAAGTTCAGCTTGCCTGCCGACGAGATGCAACGCATTGCCGCTGCAATCGCCGCAAAGTTTGAATAACATTACGGTTTCCGTTTTACCGCTTCGAGGCGGTGCCATTTTCTTCCCGATTTTGGCACCGCCTCTTATTTTTTTGGCGTTATCGATTGCATTGTATCGCGCTAAATTAGTAAGTTTGCACATCATGAAGACTTTAGTTCCATTCATATTATCGTTATGCTTGCTCTGCGCATGCAACAGCACAACCAGCAAGCCATCTGGCACCACTTCCTCGTGCACCGACTACGCCGAGCTTATCAGTTTTGAAGAGCGCGACAATTTCACATTAGTGACAATCAGTAATCCCTGGAAAGCGGGCGCCATTCTGCAACGATATGCCCTCATTGACCGCTCAGCCGGCTCTACGCCTCGCATCGACGGCGCCACTGTGCTGCGGGTGCCGTTGCAGAAGGTTCTCGTATATTCTTCGGTCCACGCCGGCATTATAGGTGAACTCAACGACGGCTCCTACTCAAGCATAGCCGGTGTATGCGATGCCCAATACTACAACATCGACGCCATCTCGAAAGCCGTTGCCGATGGCTGTATTGCCGACTGCGGCAAGTCGGAAGCACCGTCACTCGAGAAAATCATCGAGCTGCAACCCGACGCCATAATCCTGTCGCCGTTCATGAATGCCGGATATGGTGCACTGGCCACAATAGGAGTGCCGATTATTGAATGTGCCGACTATATGGAGGCATCGCCTCTGGGACGCGCCGAATGGGTGAAGTTCTTCGGTCTTCTGTTCGGAAAGCAGTTGCAGGCCGATTCTATTTTCAACGCCGTAGAGATGCATTACGCCGAGCTTCGCGACATGGCAGCAAAGGTGGAGCATCATCCTAAAGTTATCACCGAAACGGTGCTTAACGGCATCTGGTTTGTGCCGGGCGGCAAAAGCTATATGGCTCAGATTCTTGCAGATGCCGGTGCCGACTACCCTTGGGCCGACAACAACGATGCCGGCTCGCTGCAGCTCGACTTCACCAAGGTGTTCGACATAGCCCACGATGCCGAATTTTGGCTAGTGAAAAGCTTCGGACAGCCCGTCACACGCAAATCGATTACCGATATCTACGAGCTCAACAGCCACTTCGATGCATTCAAGAATGGTGGCATATATGCTTGCGACACCTGGCAGACTTCGTTTTTCACCGATTTCCCGTTTCACCCCGACATGCTGCTCGAGGAGTACATATCGATTTTCCATCCGTCGCTACTCCCTGGGTATAACCGTCGTTATTTCTACCATATAGAACAATGAGCCGAAGATATATAGTTTCGTTGCTGCTGCTCGCTGCGATGTTAGTTTTGGCTGCCGCTCTCAACATAGTCCTGGGCACCGTCGACATTCCTATCGACGAGGTGTTGACAGTTCTCTCAGGCGGTGAACCGCAACGTGCCACATGGAAAATCATTATCTTAGAATCGCGGCTGCCAATGGTGGCTACTGCTGCTCTGGCGGGAGCAGCACTGGCTGTGGCGGGATTACTCCTGCAAACCACTTTCAGCAATCCTCTTGCCGGGCCATCGATTCTCGGCGTGTCAACCGGCGCATCGCTCGGTGTGGCCATAATAATGCTGTCAATTGGCACTGGACTCGGCTCGATGTTCGGCATCACGGCATCCGGTTATGCCTCGATTCTTGTCGGAGCATTCATCGGCGCCGCAACCATTCTGGGCATCCTGATTTTCTTCTCCACTCTGGTAAAGAGCAATACCATGCTGCTTATAATCGGCATTCTCGTAAGCTATCTGACATCGTCGGCAATTTCGATTCTCAATTTCTTTGCCACCCAAGAAGGCGTGCACTCCTACGTCATTTGGGGCCTCGGCAGTTTTGCGGGCGTATCGGCAGCACAGCTGCCGGCTTTCTCCATGCCCATCGTGGCAGCTCTGCTGGCTGCCATGCTGATGGCAAAGCCACTTAACGCACTGCTGCTGGGAAGCCGCTATGCCGAAAGCCTCGGTGTAAACGTCAAGGCCACCCGCAATGCATTGCTCGCTATCACAGGAGTGCTCACCGCAACCGTCACGGCATTTTGCGGTCCAATCGGATTTCTTGGGCTTGTGGTGCCACACATGACGCGGCTGCTGCTCAACACCACCAACCACCACCGTCTGCTGCCCGTTACCGCCATGTGTGGTGCGGTAGTGGCTCTTCTATGCTCGCTCATTTGCGTGCTCCCCGACAGCGGAACACTGCCAATCAACGCTATCACTCCGGTTATCGGCGTACCGGTGATTCTATATGTAATTCTCAACCGACGCAAAATCCCTTATTTCAACTGACGATGAAGCCCATTCTCGAAACCCACAATCTGAATATCGGCTACCGCAACGGATCTTCGGCAGTTGAGGTGGCCCGCGATATAAATATAGCACTTTATCCAGGCGAGCTAGTATGTCTAATCGGCGCTAACGGCACAGGCAAATCCACCTTGCTTCGCACTCTTGCTGCCTCGCAACGGCCGCTTGCCGGTTCGGTAACCATCGATGGCTCCGATACGCTATGCCTTTCACGGAACCGAATGTCGCGACTGCTGGCCATTGTCAACACCGACAGCACTCAGGCCGGTGGCCTCACCGTGCGCGAGCTGGTGGCACTGGGCAGACATCCCCACACCGGATGGTTCGGACGTCTTTCAAAAGCCGACGCCAAAGCCATCGACACAGCCATGCAAAGCGTAGGCATCACCGACAAGGCAAACCGATTCATTGCCGAACTTTCTGACGGTGAACGGCAAAAGGCTATGATTGCAAAGGCCTTGGCGCAGGACACCCCGATAATTTTCCTCGACGAACCCACGGCGTTCCTCGATATTGCCAGCAAAATCTCAACCATGCAATTGCTTCACATTCTGGCTCGCCGAACCGGGAAAGCCATTCTGCTATCGTCGCACGACATCGCCCAAGTGCTCACTTTTGCCGACAAACTCATAGCCATCGACAGCTCCCACTCCATTTGTTGCGGCCCCACCGACGATATGGTGCTGCAAGGAACCATGGGCAGCCTTTTCATTGGCAACAACATCGATTTTGACCCCGCTACCTGCAATTTCGTGATGGAGAGCCTATTACCACACTCGGCCCGAATCGACGCTCCCGACGACGTGCGCCACATCCTTGCCAACGCCTTGCGCCGGAATGAC
This sequence comes from Muribaculaceae bacterium, assembly GCA_051878475.1. Classification (GTDB taxonomy): domain Bacteria; phylum Bacteroidota; class Bacteroidia; order Bacteroidales; family Muribaculaceae; genus SFRY01. Next base: position 7,453 of record JBJEKE010000143.1, read on the forward strand.
ATCAGAGTGGAGGCCGACGACACTTGTGGCACGGATTTTGTCGTTTCAGTGGAGCGTACGAGCCCTATCGACATAGTTATAACAGCAGACGGCAACACCGTGGCACATTGCCCGTCGGTGGCTCAGCTTATAGACGCAATCAACGATATAACCAATAAAAAACAATAATGAAAATCGACAAACGCGACTATATGATGATGCAGCCGGGATATCCTGACGAATCCGAAGCCGACAAGTTCTACTTCGGAATGGCCAACGAGATGGCCCGTGCACTCGACAATTCTGAATTGCTCCGGATATTCGGCGAACCTATTGTAAAGGATGTGGTGCTGGCTGTTACCGGATATTTTCAGGACATAGTGGCCGATGCAGGCATATGGCGCTCGTTCTGCACCATTCACAAACATCTTTACGGCCGATTGCTTCCGTTCTTCAATCTCGGCGACGATTATGTTGAGAGCGAGCTCAATATGGTCGATGTACAGTTCATCACATGGTATGTGGTGGAATGTTCGCTTCTCGACAACGGAACGGTATCACCTTTCCTGCCGGCTATTGCCGACGCTGCTGCTACCATGCACCGATTCCTCGATAATTATTACGACTTCGCCCCGGTGGCCACCGATTACAACATGATGGCCGATATCGACATCTACGACCAGGAGCAGATTCGACAAGTGTACGATTTCTCCTACTGGCTGTTCTGGAACAGCTACTTCATGCGCCACGCTGCCGCCCCTACCATGCGCTCTACACTGCTCGAAGGACAGAAAATTGTAGCTAAGAACCCCGACCCCGACACGGCAAGGCCGCTGCTGCTCGAGCTCAACCACAACACCATGAGCGAAAACCCCACCGGACCGCTCGCCCTGTATGTTCGCGAATGGCTCAGCGCTATCATCGACAACAAGCTCCCTGCACAGCCTAAGCCTCGCCCGGGTGCAAAGCCTACCGAGCCGCACAAATTCTACAAACAGATGATGAAGGCCAATCATGGAAAGCCCATTCGGTTCATTGCCGATTATGCCACGCTCAACAGTTTCCTGATTAACGGCATGGGATGGAAGCCCGACGACGGCGAATCCGGATTCTTCCCCAATCTCGCCGAGATGCACAATTTCACCCTCCTTGCCACTGCAGAACACGGATTGCTCATTGCCCCGGAAACGGCGCAATACATCAAGCACCCCGACAACCGGTGCTACGACAGCGCAGAGGCTGCCCGCTCGGCGCACGAACTCCTTACCGTCCATGGCCGTTGCCCCATCGACCTGCTGAAATATGCATTCTCCAACGGCCTGCTCCCCGACGCACGCTTCACTTGGGATGAAACCGGGCATCTGCTCATCGACAACTGGGACTTCCTGGCTCGGCTTTATCAGCAAAATTTCTACCGGGCCCAATAAACTTTCCTCCCTTCAATACGTCATTATTATATACACGCTAATTAAACTCATTTATGATTATGAACAACAACAGCAAACTTGTGGAATCCGTGATTATTGCAGTGGCTATTATAGTTCTCGGATTCTGTCTTAAATCAGGTATTGAGAAATTCGCCGACAAGGACCGCGTAGTTAATGTGAAAGGGCTATCTGAAGTGGAAGTACCGGCCAACAAGGTCACTTGGCCTATTGTATTCAAAAGTGTAGGCAATGACCTCCCTCAGCTTTATGTGAGCATCAACAACACCACCAACGCCATCTTGAAATATCTGCGCAGCAACGGCCTCAGCGACAAGGAAATATCGGTTAACGCCCCGGTAGTAATCGACATGAGTGCCGAAAGATACGGCGCCGACAACCATCCTTACCGATACAACATAACCGGAGTTATCACTATCGCATCAACTCAAGTGGACAAAGTGCGCTCGCTCATTGCCAAGCAGGGCGAACTGCTCAAGGACGGAGTTGCCATCGTTGATGGCGGTTACGAGAACCCGGTGGTGTACGAATACACCTCGTTTAATGAACTCAAGCCGAAGATGATTGAAGAGGCCACAAAAAATGCACGTGCTGCAGCCGAACAGTTTGCCGACGACTCCGACAGCCGTCTGGGTAAAATCCGAAGTGCTAACCAAGGTCAGTTTTCAATCGAAAACCGCGACAGCAACACTCCATACATCAAGAAAATACGCGTCGTGACCTCTATCACCTACGAGCTCCGCAACTGATTAACGCATAACTGACACGAGGGCTTCATTTACCCCGAAATACTATACAACCCGGCTTAGGCATATGCCACAGCCGGGCTGTTTATTTCTCATGCAAAACTGAAGATTCTTTTATAACTCAGCCGCCATCATTCCGGCGCCGAGGCCGCGGTTGCTTCCTTCATGTTCTGCATACGATAAGTATTCGGCGACATTCCGGTGTGCTGCTTGAAGAATTTGCCGAAAAACGACTGATTGGCAAAATTAAGTTCAACGCTTATCTCCTTTATGCTCAACGATGACGACTCCAGCATCACCTTGGCGGCAAGTATCACATAATTCTCTATCCACTCGCTGGCGGTGCGACCACTTATCTGCTTTATCACTGCCGATAGATACTTGGCCGATATACACAGCCGTTCGGCATAATATGCCACCGACCGATTTACCTTGAAATCGTGCTCGACAAGGTGGATAAAGTCATGAAGTATGGTTTCGTTGCGCGAACGCTGAATCGGAACATAGCGGTTCTGTTTCTGGTAGATGTTGAGCACCTCGAACAGCAACGCCTGCAGCAGGTTGTTGATTATACGTTTATCGTAGAATCTATCCTCCAAATCCTTGATTTTCTCCCACACCAGCCTATGTATCTTCTTGATCATGTCAACTTCGGCATTAGTGAGGGTGAGTATAGGAGTCTGCTTGAAATCGAGCACGAATGGCAACAGTGTGTGGAGGTCAACCGAAAGCTCCTTGGCATATTTCAGCGTCACGCCCAGAAACAGACCCTCGAAATCGTCGGAAATCTCATAGCCTTGCAGGATATGGTCAGGCAGTATGGTAAGCAGCATATTAGGCTTCACTTCATACCAGTTCAGGTTAATGCGGATGCGACCGCTTCCATTAACGCACAGCGCAAATATCGGCAAATCGAGCTTCAGCGGCTCGTCAGGCAATGTGATGTCCTTGATATCGGAGAATATGAATATCTCGCCGTCGAAATTGTCTTTGCCGGCCAATGGAAGATAATTTAATTCAGGGAATTCGCCTTTCGAACTTCGTTTCATAGCTAATAGAGGATATCGGTTTCCTACAAAAATACCATTTTTTGCGGATGGTTCTCTGCTATTATGATAATTTAACGTCAGTCCATCGGCTCGGAATCGGCCGGCTCGGGTTCAATTAGCGATGGGTCGGCTGCCGCTGCCATGGCCGCCTGTGCATCGGTTGGTATCACGGCAGTGATGATGTTTCTCGATTCGCCACGCCACGGGAGCACCCCGTCGTACGATTTGTATTTCAGAATCACGCACACATCCTTTCCCTGCAATTCCATGGCACGCAATGCAAGCGAATCGTTGTCGAACGAGAACACGAAATCGCGCTGATACACCTTGCTATCGTTCAACAGTGTGGTTTCGCTCACCATTTCGCCCTCATAGGTCTTGAACAGAAGTCCGCGCTTCTCTATCTTCATCACATAGCCGGTTTCCTGCGCATCGCTCACATAAGGCGAGAAATATCTGAAAAACAATACCAAGGCAACGCCAAGCACCACCACCGCCATCAGTGCAATGGCTATGTTGCGCCATCGATGAGTGTGAAGCGTTATGGTGTTCTCCTCATCGATTTTGTCCTCTATCTGTTCAGGCGTCAAAGGCTCTTTCTTCTCCTCGATTTCCGGACCGTCGAAATAATCGTCGAAATCATCGAATTTCATAGCACACTGTATGTAGTTTTATAGTTGTAATCCGTCGCCCGAGGTTGCCGGGGTCTTGATAATGGTTTTACCACTCTTTATCAAGCGCTTGTCAATTTCCATATATATGAAGGCATATATGCCGAGTGCTATCAGCAGCAAAGTCTGCAAGCCCCATACAATCATGGCAAACGTTGAGGCCTGGGCATCGAACGGACCTTTCGGACTGAAATCTGCGCCAATGCCATAGAGCGACAACCCGAATATTATGGCTATGTGCCATGCCCCGAGACCGCCGTTGGTAGGTATGCCCATGCTTATACTGCTGAGCACGAAGAGCACCAGAGTGGCTTTCACACCAAGGTCGGCTGTAAACGGGAAAGCAAATGTGGCAAGATACAACTGGGTGAAATAGCAGCCCCATATAAGCACTGTATACATCAGGAACTGCCACTTGTATTCCATCTTAACTACAACGGCAAATCCGTCCCATAGATTCTTTACCATAGTCTTTACCTTCACCACTATGGCATTTTCAGTCTTTGAGCGGAACAGTGCCACAAGAGCCACCACACCGGCTATGCCGGCTATCCACACCACCGGCGAGGTGAGTGTGCCCATCAGGCCATCCTTTATCTGCGGATAGGTGTCGAGAAATGTGCTGAAAGCATCCTGCGCTATCAGGAAAGTGAACACGGTGAGAAGCAACACCGTGATGGTGTCCGACAAACGGTCGCCGACCATCGATCCGAACACCGTGGTGAATGATGCCCGTTCGCGGCTGGCTATATAGCCCGAACGCCACACCTCGCCTAAGCGAGGAAACACCAGATTAACGGCATATGTGCCGAATATCGAGTTGACAAGTGCACTGAACGATGGCAATATGTTAAGAGCCTTAAGCTGCAGGCGCCAACGCGCAGCACGGAACACATGGCTCAGTATGCTCACCACCAGCATGCCTATCAGCCACCAGTAGTTTACTCCACTGCGCATTATCTCCTTCATCTGCCCGAAATCGAAGCTGCTATAGAGCAGCATTATCAGCCCTATACCTATTGCCAACGGTATTCCGTATTTGGCAAGGTATCCTATTACTTTTTTTAAAGTCAACTTTTCCAATTTTTTTTCTACCTTTGTAATTTGCTAAACGTATGTTTACTTTGCAAAGATAGTGCAAGGCAACTTGAGAACAAAACAAAGTGGTTTGTTTTTATCGCCTGGCATTGCAACTTTTAGCCCGTTTCCCGTCTATCGACGGCTTTCGGGCCCATTACAGAAACCGTTATTTGTGTAGATGCCTATGCAGCAAGTACGACCGAAAAAAGCGTTGGGACAGCATTTTCTGACCGACCTCAACATTGCCCACGATATTGCCGACACCATCTCGGCATACCGCGGTACGGCAGTGCTCGAGGTGGGACCAGGTATGGGTGTGCTCACCCAATTCCTTATCGAAGCCGGCCACAACCTGAAAGTGGTGGAAATCGACAACGAAAGCATCGAATACCTCAACCGATACTTTCCACAGCTTCACGACAAGATTATTGCCGACGATTTCCTGCGCCTGAACCTCGACGAAATCGCCGACGGGCCCATATGCATTATCGGAAACTACCCCTACAACATTTCCTCGCAGATTTTCTTCCATATCCTCGATTTCAAGGACAAGGTGGTGTGCTGCAGCGGTATGTTACAGAAAGAAGTGGCCGAACGCATTGCAGCCAAGCCGGGCTCGAAAACTTACGGCATCCTATCGGTGCTCCTGCAAGCATGGTACGACATTGAATACCTGTTCACCGTCCACGAGCATGTGTTCAACCCTCCTCCAAAGGTAAAATCGGGTGTTATTAGGCTGGTGCGCAACTCTGCCTCTTCGCTCGGTTGCGACGAACGCCTGTTCAAGACCGTGGTGAAGACTTCGTTCGGCATGCGCCGAAAAACCTTGCGCAACTCGGTGCGCGGCCTCATCAACGGAACGCCCGACATCCTCGAGAACCCAATCTTCAATAAACGTCCCGAACAACTCAGCGTGGAGCAGTTCGTGGAACTTACCAATATGATTGCCTCGTGCAATAAACAATAACTTGTGTGATGAAAGAATTTACTCCTGAATATATTGATGAATTGAAGCGGCTGGCCGAAATGCGCGACGATGCCGCTGCCAAGGAGTTGATGGACGACCTCCATCCCGCCGACATCGCCGAGCTCTTCCAGGAACTCGACCACGACGAATTCCAGTTCTTCGTCGACCTTCTCGACGACGATACCGCTGCCGATGTGCTCATGGAAATGGACGAGGACGACCGCAAGGAAATCCTCGCAAACATGTCGAACGAAACCATCGCTAAGCAGTTCCTCGAGCACCTCGACACCGACGATGCCGTCGACCTTATCCAGGAACTCGACGAAAAAGACCGCGACGAGGTTATCTCGCACATCGACGACGTGGAGCAGGCTGGCGACATCATCGACCTCCTCAAGTACGACGACGATACCGCCGGCGGTTTGATGGGTACCGAAATGATTGTGGTTAACGAAAACTGGAGTATGCCGGAGTGTGTCAAGCAAATGAGGCTCCAAGCCGAGGATATGGACGAAATATACAACGTATATGTTGTTGACAACGATAACCGTCTGCGTGGTGTGTTCCCTCTCAAGAAAATGATTACTCACCCCTCGGTATCGAAAATCAAGCATGTGATGCAAGACGACCCCATTTCGGTGAAAACCGACACCCCGATTGAAGACGTGGCACTCGACTTCGAGAAATACGACCTTGTGGCAATGCCGGTGGTCGACTCCATCGGGCGTCTTGTGGGGCGCATCACCGTCGACGACGTTATGGACAGCGTCCGCGAACAAAACGAACGCGACTACCAGTTAGCTTCAGGTATCGCCACCGACATCGAAACCGACGACAGCATGTTTGCCCAAACCAAGGCACGCCTTCCTTGGCTCCTCATCGGAATGGTGGGTGGACTGGCCAACTCTGTCATTCTGGGCAATTTCGAGGCCGGATTTGCCACCAACCCGGCTATGGCACTGTTCATCCCGTTAATCGGCGGAACCGGCGGTAACGTGGGAATTCAGTCATCGGCCATCGTGGTGCAAGGTCTTGCCAACGGCTCACTCGACCTGAAGAACTCCATGAAACAGATTTGGAAGGAAATGGGTGTATCGCTCATCAACGCATTGGTGATTTCGCTCCTGGTGTTTGTATACAACTGTTTCAGGCTCGACCCTCTCAATCCTACCACCATTGCCGTTTCGGCCTCGCTGTTTGCTGTGGTGATTTTCGCTTCGGTATTCGGCACCCTCGTGCCTCTTATGCTCGAGCGATTCAACATCGACCCGGCGCTTGCCACCGGCCCGTTCATCACCATCACCAACGACATTATCGGTATGCTAATCTACACTCTTATCAGTTGGCAGTTATTAACGTTGCTTTAACTGATTTTATAACTACGGATTATCTCTTTAATTATATATTTGAATATTAATAAAAAACTGACATAACAAAATGGGTAAAGTATTGATTATCGGAGCAGGCGGTGTCGGAACTGTCGTTGCTCACAAGTGTGCTCAGAACCCCGACGTGTTCGAGCAGATTGTTATCGCCTCGCGCACCAAAAGCAAATGCGATGCAGTGGCTAAAGCTATTGGCAAGCCTAACATCACAACCGACCAGGTTGATGCCGACAGTGTGCCTCAGCTCGTTGAACTTTTCAAGCGCCACCGTCCCGACATTGTCATCAACGTGGCTCTCCCCTATCAGGACCTCACCATTATGGATGCTTGCCTCGAATGTGGAGTGAACTACCTCGATACCGCTAACTACGAGCCACGCGACGAGGCTCACTTTGAATACAGCTGGCAATGGGCCTACCGCGAACGTTTCGAGAAAGCCGGCCTGACTGCTATCCTCGGTTGTGGGTTCGACCCCGGTGTGACAAGCATCTACACCGCTTATGCCGCCAAGCACCACTTCAAGGAGATGCACTACCTCGACATTGTCGACTGCAACGCCGGCAACCACCACAAGGCTTTCGCCACCAACTTCAACCCGGAAA
>JBJEKE010000144.1:0-15363 GCA_051878475.1 Muribaculaceae bacterium
AAACCATCCAATAACTGGAAACGCATTGCAAAAGAGAGGAGAAAGAAAATCAACTCGCTATGCATCGACCCTTCGACAGGCCTTTACTACGACTATGACTATGTGAACCAATGCCGCAGCCACATCTATTCAGCCGGAGTATTCAACCTGTTATATGCCGGGATTGCCGACAAACGCCATGCGAAGGCATTGGTAGAGCAAATCGGCCGCCTTAAATACAGCTGTGGAGTAGTTACATGCGAAAAAGGTGAACGGAAAGTAACTTATCAATGGGACTATCCCAACGGCTGGTCGGCACCCACATTCATGGCCATCAGCGGCCTCGACCGATATGGCTACACCGACGAGGCAACAAAAATAGCACTTGGCTACGTGGACAGCTGGACCAAGATATACAACGCCACCGGCAACCTTTGGGAAAAATACAACGCTACAACCGGCGGGCTTGATGTGCAGGACGAATATGCCATGCCCGGAGCTTTCATGGGATGGACCGCAGGAGTTTTTGAATTTGCCCTCAATTATCTGAACAGTCACAAACAATAAACCGATATGACACGTGTGAATATATTTCTCGCCACACTGTTAGTGGCACTGGGTGCTTTGGCACCGGCAAAGGCGCAAAGCAACGCCCCACGAATAGTTAACCTGATAAACTTTATCCGACAAACCGAGCCTCGGCGCACCATCGAACCGGTTTTGGCACACGTTACCGATGAAGTGCTCTACCAAACCGTGGTTGAACAGATAAAGATACTCAACGAATACGGCATTCGAGGCACATTCCTGCTTCAATACGATGCCCTCATCAATCCCAAATACCAGCAACTGCTGAGTGCTATGCCTCTCGAAGGGACTGAAATAGGAGGCTGGTGGGAAATAACACAGCCACACGTTGAAGCCGCCGGCATAGAGTGGCGAGGACGTTTTCCGTGGGACTGGCATGCCAATGTAGGGTTCTCGGTGGGTTACACCCACGATGAGCGTCGGCGGCTTGTGGATGTGTATATGGAAAAGTTCAAGAGCATATTTGGAAGCTATCCAAAATCGGTGGGCTCATGGTTTATGGATTCCTATACTCTTGAATATATGCACAGCCGTTACGGAGTGAGCACCTCATGCTGCTGCCGCGACCAGATTGGCACCGACGGTTATAATATGTGGGGTGGCTATTGGGCCAACGCCTTCTATCCCAGCAAGAACAACATCTACATGCCTGCTCAGAGCAAGGAAAGCCAGATTGATGTGCCAATATTCCGAATGCTCGGCAGCGACCCGATCTATCAATACGACAGCGGTCTTGGAGGAAATCATCAGGGTGTTGTGACTCTCGAACCGGTATATGGCAACGGGGGTGCCGACAAGAAATGGGTTGACTGGTTTTTCCATTCAATGTTCGACGACCCTTGCATGAACCTGTCGTACACCCAAGCCGGACAGGAAAATATGTTTACCTGGGAAGCAATGAAAAGAGGCTACGAGATGCAGATTCCTAAGCTTGCCGACCTTGCTAAACAAGGGAAAATAAAGATTGAGACACTTGAGAAATCGGGCGAATGGTTCCGCAAACAGTTCAAGGTAACACCACCATCGGCAATATCTGCAATGAGCGATTACACCGGTGCCGACAAAAAGACAATGTGGTTCGGAAGCCGGTATTATCGTGCAAATGTAATATGGGATGCCGACAAGATGTGGATTCGCGACATCCACGTGTTCAACGAACAGATGAAATCGAACTATATCGACAACATCTGCACCGATGCCTGCTCGTTCTTCACCACTCTGCCGTTGGTCGACGGCAATGTGTGGAGCAACAACGATGTACTCGCAGGCCTTCGATTCTTCATCACCGACAGCAACGGCCGTACTACCGAAGCCATAGGCGGCACTCCGACAATAGATAGCAACAAAAAGCAGCTTACAGTGAAATGGCCTACCTCGGTGCCCGGATGCTGTATTACAATGAAATTTACCGAAGAGCGAATCGACATTGCCATGAAACTGCCGGAGAAACGGATGCAATGGCACGCCGAACTGAGAACAGCCCCGGGAAAGGAGCTGCCATTTACATCGATCGAAGCCAAACGACTTGATGCCCGGTTCGAGGGATTCGCCTATTCAATGACAATAGTCAAGGGACAATGCGAAAAATCGGGCAATGGTAGCGTTTTCGCATTGACACCTCAAGGAAATAAGTTAATTTTGTGCTTAAAGCAACAATAAACGCCCCATGAAAAAGAAACAGACCATCATTTCGGTGCTCACCATTGCATTTGTAGCAATGGCAACACCAAAGGCATTGCAAGGCTCGACAATCGCCCCCAGCGACCTTCGATGCGAGTATATGACCAACCCAAGTGTAGTTGACAACACCGCCCCACGGCTATCGTGGATAAACGAGCCATCTTCGGCCGAAGTGCGATGCGCCTCGCAAAGTGCCTATCAGCTGGCAGTGGCATCGTCGGCAGCGAAACTCGAGGCAGGCGACTACGACGTATGGGACAGCGGCCGCCGAGCATCAAGCCAGTCGACACTTGTGGTCTATGAAGGCAAATCGCTCGAATCGAAGAAGGATTACTGGTGGAAGGTGAGAGTGTGGGACGAAAACGGCGACGCTTCGTCGTGGAGCGCACCGGCTCACTGGGGTATGGGAATCCTCGACAAATCGGAATGGAAAGCCAAATGGATAGGAGCACCTTGGCAAGGCGAACATGCGCGGAAAGTGATGGGGCCGAAAGCCCGCACACTCCCCACTTATCCCGCCCCATTGTTCCGTAAACGCTTCAGCATCGACGGCAAAGTGGCATCGGCAAAAGTGCTTGTAAGCGGTCTTGGGTATTTTGAATTCTATATCAACGGCAAGAAGGTAGGCAACGACTATCTTGTACCTAACTTCACCAACTACTCCCGTCGCGACGAGCTGAAATACTTCGGCATTGCCATCGACGACAATTTCCGCGACTATCGAGTGCTGTATCTGTCCTACGATATCACCGACATGCTTCATGAAGGCGAAAACACCGCCGGAGCCATCGTAGGCAACGGGTTCTACGACCCGATTATCCACTGGACATGTCCGTTTGGCTCACCTCGCATGATGTGTCAGATTGAAATTACATATGCCGACGGAAGACAATCCACCGTAGGTTCCGACGATTCTTGGCTATCGGCTCAAAGCGCACTGGTGCTCGACGACATTTATCAAGGTGAAATCTACGATGCCAACCGTGAAATCAACAATTGGGCCAGCGCAGATTGCGACGAGAGCAAATGGATTAACGCAAAGCTGCGCAGCGCCCCCACCGGACAACTGACAGCACAGACATCGCCAACCGACAAGATTATCGAAACTCTGAAGCCAACAACGCTCAAGCGCCTCGACGACGGCAGCTACGAGGTGGCATTCGCCAAGGAAATATCAGGTTGGATTCATTTAAAAGGCATCAAAGGCCACAAAGACGACACTCTTGACGTGAAATACATCTGCGAATCGCCGCTCGGTGTACAGAAATACATATTTAAAGACGATAAGCCCATCGACCACGCTCCACGATTCACCTGGTACGTGTTCAGCAAAGCCATAATAAGCGGCGTAAAGAATCTTAAAGCAGAGAATCTTGTGGCCGAGATGGTTAACACCGACGTACCGGTAACAGCCGAATTCACTACATCGAACGAATTGTTCAACACCATTAACCGCATATGGCAACAAAGCCAAATCGACAATATGCACGGATGCGTGGCCAGCGACTGCCCGCACCGCGAACGTTCGGCATACACCGGCGATGGTCAGGTATCAATGCCGACAGTGCTCCACAATTTCGACGCAGCTGCCTTCTACCAGAAATGGATTCGCGACATCCGCGATGTTCAGAACATTGAAACAGGATATGTACCCAACGGAGCGCCCTGGCAGCCGGGATGTGGCGGCGGAGTGGCATGGGGCGCAGCCATGAGCATCATGCCATGGGAATTCTATGTCCATTACGGCGACAGCAAAATGCTTGCCGACAGTTATTCGGCTATGAAGGAACAAGTTGACTATATGCTCACGTGGCTCACCGAAAAAGGCACCATGCTTGCCCAAGCAACCAACGCAGGCACTGACCAAGTGAACTATTGGCTTAACCTCGGCGACTGGGCTCCGGCATACGGGCTTCCTGAGCAGGAGCTGGTTCACTCCTATTTCCTGTGGCGCTGCGCCCACAACACCGCATTGGCTGCCGAGGCTCTCGGCGTGGCCAACGATGCCGCCCATTACAGCGAAGTGGCGGAAAACGTTAAAAATGCCGTCAACACCCACCTTTACAATGCCACCGAGAAATCGTACGGCGATTTCGGAAGCAACCTCTTCGCACTGGCAATGGGGGTCCCGGCCGGCAGATACGACGATGTGGTGAAAACACTGAAGAACGAAATCACAGTTAAATACAATAACCACCTGAACACCGGCATTTTCGGCACACAGTTGCTGTTTGAAACCCTTGCAACTATCGGCCTTAACGACGTGGCTTACGAAGTGATGAACCAGACCGATTTCCCAAGTTTCGGCAACTGGATTCGCCAAGGAGCCACAGTTACTTGGGAGCAGTGGAACGGCAACGATTCGCACAACCATCCGATGTTTGGCGGTGGCCTGACATGGTTCTATCGCACATTGGCTGGAGTAAACACCGATGTCAATGCTCCCGGCTACAAGCACTTCACCGTCCGTCCGGTGCTATGCTCAAAACTCGACAAAGTATCGTATTCCAATGTTACTCCTTATGGCAAGGTGGCTTCTTCCATCGAAAAGAAAGGCAAACGCCTTGAACTCACTGTAACCGTTCCGGTTGGCAGCACCGCAACAGTATTCGTGCCATGCACAGCCAAGGCAAAAGTTCGCGAAAGCCGCCAGGCAAAAGGCACCAATGATTGCGGATATTCCGACGGATATCGCAAGTTTGAAGTTGTACAAGGAACTTACCACTTCACTGCCGAATAAATTCCATTCAAATAAGGCTTCGAGAAGCGGTAGTGCCCGATTTGGCACTTCCGCTTCTCTTTATTGTCGCGACGTTTGCCTGTTTGGCTAATAATTTATAATTTTACGCAGAATTTCAAGCCCATAGGGTAAAACTCGCAATTATATATAACCAAATAATTTATACCTAATAATAATCAATAACCAACTAAAACATGACTATGCAAAAGTTTTTGTTAGCCTTGGCTGCATTGGCGTGTGCTATCCTGCCCACTGCCTGCAGCTCGAATCATAGCGATTCATCATCATTCTTTACACCGGTCGAAAAAAGCGATCTTCGCCTGCCTTCGGTGCCGATTCTCGTTTCCGACCCGTTTTTCTCAATCTGGAGTCCATCGGACGGCTTGATGAAAGAAAGTGTTGAACATTGGAGCGCAGCCAAGAAGCCTCTCATCGGCGCCATCCGTGTTGACGGTACCGTATATCGCTTCCTCGGCGAGAACTACCTCGACATGAAGACCATCCTCCCGCTTGCCGCCGAAGAGGAATGGACAGCACAGGTATCGCGCAAAGTCTCGGACAACAGATGGATGCAACCCGACTATAACTGCGCCGGCTGGGCTACAGAAACCGGCGCTTTCGGTATGCCTCACGATTATCCCGACGTTAAAACCAAATGGGGCGAAGTTGGCGAAAACATCTACATCCGCCGCGAAGTGGAATTGTCGGAAGACGATGCCAAGGGCACATATTTTGTGTATTTCAACCACGACGACTTCTTTGAGATGTATATCAATGGCACCAAGATTATCGACACAGGTCACGTTTGGGGCAAATTCTCGCGCAAACTCACCGACAATGAAGTGGCTCTGCTCAAACCGGGCAAAAATGTTATTGCAGCACATTGCTACAATCAGGACGGCGGTGCATACGTTGATTTCGGGCTATCGAAAGTTAAGGATGGCTCTGTAAAATTCGATACCGAGGCTGTCCAGACATCATGCAACGTGCTCGCCACTTCAAGCTACTACACCTTCACCTGCGGTCCTGTTGACCTCGATCTGGTGTTCACAGCTCCACAGATTTACGACGACCTCGACTTACTGTCGACTCCAATCAACTATGTATCGTATCGCGCTAAGGCCAACGACGAAAAGGAGCACTCTGTTCAGATTTACTTCGAGACAACTCCCGACATGGCCACCAACTCGGAGAAACAACCCACCGAAGCCACTGCTTTCTCAAAGAATGGCATCAGCTATCTTAAAGCCGGAACTATCAACCAGCCTTACTGCGGCAAATCGGGCGACCTCGTTTGCTGCGACTGGGGTTATGTGTATATGGCTGCCAACAGCAACAAAGGCCGTTTGGCTTTGGGCGACTACTTCGGCATGAAGGGCGCATTCATTGATAACGGTACTATTGCTGAGGGCGAAACATCGGTAAGATCGTACACCCGCGCCGAAAAACCAGCTATGGTCTATTGCGAAGACCTTGGCACAGTAAGCGGCACTCAAAGCGCCGACAACTTCATCATGATTGGTTACGACGACGTTTATTCAATTGAATATATGCACGAACGCCACAAAGGCTATTGGGCTCACGATGGTAAGGTGTCTATTACCGATGCATTTGAAAACCTGTCGAAGAACTACGCCGGCATCATGACACGTTGCCGCGAAGTCGACCAGCAAATTTACAGCGACGGTCTTGAAGCCGGCGGTGTGAAGTATGCCGAAATTCTTTCGGGGAGCTACCGTCAGGTGATGAGTGCCCACAAATTGTTTACCGACAACGACGGCAACCTGCTTTGGTTCTCGAAAGAAAACAACTCAAACGGCTGTGTAAACACCGTCGACCTCACTTATCCATCGGCTCCATTGTTCCTCGTCTACAACCCCGACCTGGAAAAAGCCATGATGACAAGTATCTTCGAATATAGCCGTACTGGCCGCTGGAACAAGCCATTCGCCGCTCACGACCTCGGACAGTACCCTCTTGCCAACGGACAGGTTTACGGTGGCGACATGCCGGTTGAAGAAAGCGGCAATATGCTAATCCTTGCCGCTGCCATTGCTCGCGCCGAAGGTAATGCCGAATACTCAAAGAAATATTGGGACATCCTAACCACTTGGGTCGATTATCTCGTTGAAAACGGTCTTGACCCAACAAACCAGCTCTGCACCGACGACTTTGCCGGACACTGGGCACACAATGCCAACCTTTCGGCAAAAGCAATCATGGGAGTGCAGGCATATGCCGACCTCGCAGATATGCTCGGCGACAAGGACGCTGCCGAAAAGTATGCTGCCACTGCCAAGGAAATGGCAACAAAGTGGAAAGAAATGGCTGCCGATGGTGGCGACCACTACCGTTTGGCGTTCGACCGACCCGACACTTGGAGTCAGAAGTACAACATCATATGGGATGTAGTTTGGGGAAAAGGCCTGTTTGGCGATGTAGCTGAAACCGAAGTGGCTTATTATCTGACAAAACAAAATCCTTACGGATTGCCGCTCGACTGCCGAAAAGAATACACCAAGAACGACTGGACTCTGTGGAGCGCTTCGCTCGCATCAAGCCAAGATGACTTCGAAAAAATCGTTGACCCGATTTACAATTTCATCAACAGCTGCGAAACTCGCGTACCCATCAGCGACTGGCACCACACCGAAGAACCCACATGGGTTAGCTTCAGAGCCCGCTCGGTTATCGGCGGTTTCTGGATGCAAGTGCTTAAGCACAAGGCTTCGACAAAATAAAGTTTTGACATAACACTCCAATTAGATTGTGCACTCCGGAAACGGTAGTGCACAATCTCTTTTTTTAATGCCATCGTCTTAGTTGCATCTTCCATTTTTTCACTAAATTTGTATAACAATTATTCTTTCACGACTATGGGTAACGAAACAAAAGACCGTATCGAAGCACTGCGCAAAGAACTCAACGAGCACAACTACCGCTACTACGTTCTGAGCCAACCAACAATTACCGACCTGGAATTCGACATGAAGCTGAAAGAGCTGCAGCAACTGGAGGATGCCAACCCGGAATATTTCGACCCATACTCCCCTACTCAACGCGTGGGCAGCGACATCAACAAGGCATTCACCCAGATTAAGCATGATCGACCGATGATGTCGCTCAGCAACACCTATTCAATTGAAGAAGTGGAGGATTTCATTCGTCGCGTGAGCAAGGAACTCGGAGGCGAGGATGTGCAACTCGTGGGCGAGATGAAATTTGATGGAACCTCGATATCACTACACTACGAGCATGGACGCCTCATTCGCGCCGTTACCCGTGGCGACGGCACCCGTGGCGATGATGTCACATCAAATATCACCACCATCAAGAGCATTCCACTGCAACTTCCCGAAGGTCTGGGATATCCCGACTCGTTTGAGGTGCGCGGCGAGATCCTGATGCCATGGAAAGTGTTCGATGCACTAAACCGCGAACGCGAATTCAATGAGGAGCCATTGTTTGCCAACCCTCGGAATGCGGCTTCAGGCACTCTAAAAATGCAAAACTCGGCCGAAGTGGCAAAACGTGGACTCGATGCCTATATTTATTACCTGCTGGGCGATGAACTTCCGGCAGATAACCATTTCGACAATATGAAGGCCGTGAAATCGTGGGGATTCAAGGTTTCAGACGCCATGAAGGTGCTCAACAACATCAACGAGGCACTCGAATTTATCAACCATTGGGACAACGAGCGCCACAATCTGCCTGTTGCCACCGACGGCCTAGTGTTTAAAGTGAACTCGCTGGCCCAACAGGAAGAGATAGGCGCCACAGCCAAATCGCCGAAATGGGCTGTCGCCTACAAGTTCCAGCCGGAAAGAGTATCGACAAAACTTAAATATGTATCGTTCGAAACGGGCCGTATGGGCAACATCACTCCAGTGGCCAACCTTGAGCCGGTGTTGCTTTCGGGCACTATCGTAAAGCGAGCTTCGCTTCACAACGAAGATATAATCAAGAGCCTCGACATTCACGAAGGCGACTATGTATATGTTGAAAAAGGAGGCGAAATAATCCCGAAGATTGTAGGTGTCGACAACAGCAAACGCTTGGCCGACAGCAAACCAATAGGATTTGTGAGCCACTGCCCGGTATGCGGCACTCAACTGGTGAGGATGGAAGGCGAAGCTGCATGGGTGTGTCCAAACAAATATCGTTGTCGTCCGCAGATTACCGGCAAGATTGAACACTTTGTGGGCCGAAGGATGATGAACATCGACGGCATCGGCGAGGAAGTGGCCGAGCAGCTTTATTCCGCCGGATTGGTGCGCACCATTGCCGACATCTACGACCTTACCGCCGAACGGCTGATGACCCTCGACCGTTTTAAGGAGAAATCGGCCGCCCGAATCATTAAAGGGATTGAAGATTCGCGAAATGTGCCTTTCGAACGAGTGGTATATGCACTGTCAATACCTAACGTTGGCGAAACAGTGGCAAAGAAACTGGCTTTTGCTGCCGGCGACATCGACCATCTGATGGCAATGAATGTCGACGAACTGTCGAGCATTGACGAGATTGGTCAGATAATCGGAGAAAGTGTCGTAGAGTATTTTGCTGAACCTCTTAACCAAGCCATTATCGAGCGACTTAAAATTGCCGGGCTAAAGATGGCTATCGACCTCGAAACGCTCGCCAAGAAGTCGACACGACTCGCTGGCATGACCATCGTGATAAGCGGCGTGTTTGCACACCATTCTCGCGACGAATACAAGGCCATGATTGAGGCCAACGGCGGCAAAAACTCCGGTTCGATTTCATCGAAAACCAGCTATGTGCTTGCCGGAGAGAATATGGGTCCTGCCAAACTCGAAAAGGCCCGCAATCTGGGAATTACCATTATCAACGAGGACCAATTCCTCGAAATGATTAAGCAAGAATAATAAGGAAATGCCAACATATCAGCCATTAGCCGAACGGCTCCGTCCAAAATCGCTCGACGAATACATCGGACAAAAGCATCTTGTAGGCGAAAATGCCATTATTCGCCGCATGATTGAGACGGGCAATATATCATCGTTCATCCTTTGGGGCCCTCCCGGTGTGGGAAAAACCACTTTGGCACGAATAATAGCCGAGCAGACCAAAGTGCCTTTTTACACCCTCTCGGCCGTTACATCGGGTGTTAAGGAGGTGCGCGAAGTGCTCGATCGATGCAAAGCCGATGCGCGAAGCGTGTTTTCCAACGGACGCCCTATCCTATTTATCGATGAAATCCACCGTTTCAACAAATCGCAGCAGGATTCGCTTCTTGGAGCAGTGGAAAACGGAACAGTGACCCTCATTGGCGCCACCACCGAGAACCCTTCGTTCGAGGTTATCCGCCCACTGCTGTCGCGAGCACAAGTGTATGTGCTAAAGCCTCTCAACAACGACGACCTGCTGGAATTGCTCAACCGTGCCCTTTCGACCGACGAAATTTTCAAAGGTCTGGAGGTGAGAGTGGAATCAACCGAGGCTCTATTGCGATTTTCGGCCGGCGATGCCCGTAAACTGCTTAACATTCTCGACCTTATACGCCAATCGGTGAAAAGCGGTGAGGCATTCGTTATCAACGATGAAATCGTAACCAGCCGTCTGCAAGAGAATCCAATGGCTTTCGACAAAAACGGAGAACTGCACTACGACATAATCTCGGCATTCATCAAATCGGTTCGAGGCAGCGACCCCGATGCCGCCATATATTGGCTGGCTCGGCTTATTGCCGGGGGCGAAGACCCGAAATTCATTGCCCGCCGCCTTGTGATTCTTGCCAGCGAGGATATAGGGCTCGCCAACCCCAATGCTTTGCTGCTGGCCAACGCCACTTTCGACGCCCTTACAAAAATTGGATGGCCCGAGGGGCGCATTATCCTATCGGAATGCACTATCTATCTGGCCACATCGCCGAAAAGCAACTCGGCTTACCTTGCAATCGATGCTGCAATAGAATTTGTTGAGAAAACCGGTAATCAGCCCGTTCCGCTTCACTTACGCAATGCTCCCACCAAGCTGATGAGCGACCTCGGCTATCACGAAGGGTATAAATACCCGCATGACTATCCACACCATTTCACTCGTCAGGCTTATATGCCGGAAACAATCGGACATCCTGCATTCTGGAATCCTTGCCACAATCCTGCCGAGGACAAACTGGCACAACACCAGCATGAGCTATGGAACAGCGAGGATTGACGTTTTGTTAATTTTCAAGCACAAAAATTAACAAAACAGCTAATCCGAATAACTATTTTAGCAATTAAAATGTTAAATTTAAGAGTTTAGGGTAAAATCAATTTATGCTGTCTATTTGATTTCCAGATGGCAAAGTTTATTTAGATATTTGTATCGGTAAACAAATAAAGTGACACTATGACAATACCCAACAAGTATCTTATCGCAGCACTATTGCTGTCAGGAGCATTGGCAGCCGGTGCATCGGACAACACGCAGCCCGAACTGTGGGATTTTCAGCAATGTCTCGACTATGCCTCAAGCCACAACATCCAGCTACAGCAGTCGCAACTTACTGTAGAATCGGGAAAATACGACCTTGAGGCCGCCAAGGCAAAATGGTTTCCCACACTTGATTTCGCCACGACCCACGGCTACACCAACTACCCCAGCCCGGCCGATGGTGCCAAGAGCAACTCGTATGCCGGAAGCTATGGCCTTAATGCCCAATGGACTCTATTCGATGGTGGTTCACGCTCTAATTCAATAAAGCGCCAGCAACTGCAAACAGAAAGCAACAACCTAACTGTGGAGCAATTGCAAAACTACCTGTCAACCGAAATCCTTTCGTGCTATCTGCAGGTGCTCTATGCCAAAGAATCAATCGACATTGCAAACCAAACCGTGGAAGTGAGCAAGACCCAGAAAGAACGTGCCGAGCAGCTAATGAAATCCGGCCGCCTGTCGAGGGTTGACTATGCACAACTCGAATCACAGTATCAGTCGGACGTTTACAATGTGGTTTCTGCCCAGACCAATTACGATTCGAAGATAATGGCACTGAAAAAGATTCTTGAACTCGATATCGAATCGGACATTGCCCTGGCCACCCCAAATCTCGATGACAATCTGGTGCTTAGCGAGCTACCCGACAAAATCGGTGTGTTCCACACAGCCCTTGCATGGCTGCCCGAAATGAAAAGCAGTGAATTGCAACAGCAAATCAACGACACCGACATAAAGATTGCCCGCAGCGGGTACTACCCTACCATATCACTCTCGGGATCGGTAGGTGCCAGCAACGCATCGGGAACCGGATATAGTTTCGGCGACCAGCTGAAGAACAGTCTGCACGAGCAAATCGGCGTTACCCTATCAGTGCCTATTTTCAACCAGAAAACCACCAAAACAGCTGTGGCTAAGGCAAAGGTCGACCGTCTGAATGCCGATCTGAATCTGGAATCGACAAAAAACGATATTTCACAAACCATAGAAAGCATTTATCTCGAAGCTCAGAATGCACAGGCCAAGTATATCAGCGGCAAGGAAAAGCTGAAAAGTGCCGAACTTACCGATGAACTTACCAACGAGCAGTTCCGACTGGGGCTGGTGAATCCTCTCGAATTGCTCACATCGCACAACGACCTGCTCAACGCACGCCTTGAGCTGCTGCAATCGAAATATCTGGCTATCCTGAACATTAAACTGCTAAATTTCTACAACAACCAAGGCATTACCCTGCCATAAAACCGCTATAAACGAATATTACAATATGAAACTCAATGGCTTAACTTTTTTTGCATGGCTGATGATTCTATTATCGGCTGCATCTTGTTCAAAGAAAGAACGAATAGAGCTTGAAACCATCACCGTGGGCTACGGCGAAGTGTGTGAGTCGGTTACATCCACCGGAACTCTCGAGAGCGTAACCCAAGTGGATGTGGGTACACAGGTTACCGGCATCATATCGAAACTTTATGCCGATTATAACTCTGTGGTGAAGGCCGGCGACCTGATTGCCGAAATCGACAAAACCACACTCGAAAGCGAGCTGAAGGCTGCCGATGCAAATCTGGAGAGTGCAAAACTCACCTACGAATACACCAAGAAGAACTATGAGCGCGACTTGGCTTTGCACGACAAGCAACTTATAAGCGATTACGAATTCGACACTACCCGTAAAGACTACCTAATTGCAAAATCGTCATACGAAAAGAGTAAATCCGACCGCGTTAAGGCAGCCCGGAATCTGAGCTATGCCGAAATCTACGCTCCTATCGACGGTATCGTGATTTCGCGCGAAGTTGAAGTGGGTCAGACCGTGGTTTCGAACATGAGCGTTGCCAACCTGTTCACCATCGCCGACCTTAACAACATGCAGGTGGTGGCCGACGTTGACGAAGCCGACATAGGCTCGGTTAAAGTGGGACAGAACGCCACTTTCACCGTCGATGCCTATCCCAACGACGTGTTTTCAGGCAAGGTGACACAAGTGCGCATCAACCCAACCACCACATCTAATGTGGTTACTTATGAAGTTCTTATCGATGCTGCCAATCCCGACATGAAACTAATTCCGGGCCTCACTGCCAACATAACCATCAACACCAAGGAGGCACGCAATGTGCTCACCATTCCGCTGAAGGCTCTCAAGTTCATGCCTCAGGAATTTGAAGATGCCGATAATCTGCCTTCATTCGACGAGATGCCCACTCCGCCAGAAGGCGCTCCGGCTCATGCCGAGAGCGATAAGCCTCAAGACCCGGCTATCCCTACCGACGACCCGCATCGCCTGGTATGGGTGCTCCGCGACGGCAAGCTTAAACCAACCGAGATTGAACTCGGAATCGACAACGGCATCGATGTAGTAGTGGTCAACGGCCTCTGCGAGGGAGATGTAGTGGCCCAGAACTACACCTCGGCAATATCGCAAGAAGCTCAGCAGCAAGGTGGCGGCGAATCGAACCCGTTCATGCCAAAGCCTCCGCAAAGGAAAAGCAACAAAAAGTAAACAACTCCGATTAGCTGATTGACAACTATGTCGAAAGAAATAATACGACTCGAAAAAATCCGTCGCAACTTCGTTGTAGGTAACGAAGAGGTGCATGCACTGCGCGGGGTGTCGTTCTCAATCAACGAAGGCGAGTTCGTCACCATCATGGGCACATCGGGCTCGGGAAAATCGACCTTGCTCAACCTGCTCGGATGCCTCGACACCCCCACTTCGGGCGAATACTATCTCGACGGTGTGGCTGTGCGCACCATGGGCAAGAACGACCGAGCCATGCTGCGCAACCGCAAAATTGGATTCGTGTTTCAGAACTACAACCTGTTGCCCAAGACGACCGCACTTGAGAACGTGGAACTGCCGCTGATGTACAACTCGAAGATATCAGCCAAGGAGCGAGAGCGCCGCGCTTCGGAAGCTCTCGATGTGGTGGGGCTTAGCGACCGCAAGATGCACAAATCAAACCAGATGTCGGGCGGACAACAGCAACGTGTGGCCATAGCTCGCGCTCTCGTCAACGACCCAGTGATTCTGCTTGCCGACGAGGCCACCGGTAATCTCGACACCCGCACTTCATACAGCATATTGATGCTGTTCCAGGAAATTTTCCGCCGCGGACGCACCATAATATTCGTAACTCACAATCCTGAATTGTCGCAATTCAGCAGCCGAAACATAGTGCTGCGCGACGGCAAGATTGTATCCGATACGATTAACACCAACATACGCTCGGCTAAAGAGGTTTACGATTCACTCCCTAAAGAGAACGACTGAGATTATGAACATACTGAATCTATTGAAAATAGCCATTAAGGCATTGGGAAACAACAAATTGCGCTGCTTTCTCACCATGCTCGGCATCATAATAGGCGTGGGCTCGGTAATCACCATGCTCGCAATAGGCCAAGGCTCAAAGCAGAGCATCAAGGCCCAGATTTCAGAAATGGGCTCTAACATGATTATGATTATGCCCGGCACCGAAAACCGTGGCGGCGTGCGCCAATCGGCCGACGATATGCAGACACTGAAACCTGCCGACTACCAGTCGATACTCGACCAGTGCACATTGCTCAGTGCCGTATCGCCATCGGTAAACAGCGGCGGACAGCTCATCTACGGTGCTAACAACTACCCGTCTACTATCTACGGTGTGTCGCCGGCATACCTGGAGATACGCAAACTCAAGGTGGAAAGCGGCAGCATGTTCACCTCACGCGACATTCAGAGCGCTGCCAAGGTGTGCATCCTCGGCAAAACGGTTATTGATAACCTTTTCCCTGACGGCAGCAGCCCCATAGGCAAAGTGGTACGATTCAACAAAATTCCGTTCACCGTAATCGGTGTGCTCGAATCGAAGGGCTACAACAGCATGGGCATGGACCAGGACGATGTGGTGCTGGCTCCCTACTCCACCATCATGAAACGC
>JBJEKE010000145.1:0-3630 GCA_051878475.1 Muribaculaceae bacterium
ATGAGAACCATAAGTGTGAAGCACTATGAATTTCTTGGTATTCATTGTATCGCTCAATGCATTTTTAAGCAGAGGAATGATTTTCTCGTCATACACATTGGCTGTATCGTTAAGATTATCCTTTATAAATATGGTCTGATCGGCTTCTTCACCAAAGAAATCGATCAATGAATGGTTCCTACGCTGATTTGAGATAAAATATGTTGAGTATCCTGCTTCTTTAAATGCTGTAATTATGCTTCGTTGACTGTAGATATCGTTGAAATCCGAGGCATCTACAGCCGACAGCAGCATTGGCACACTTTTGTGAGTTGTATTGGATTGTGTCAGAGCATCGCGATATATATATAATTCATCTTTAATTTCATTGAGAAGGGGAGTGGTATTTCGCTGATATCCATACAGCCCCCAGTTCAGCGCGCGAGATGTTTCGCCAATGACGAAGACGTACACTTCGGCCTCTTCGGCAGGATGTGAGTAATGAGAATTAAATTTGAAATCTTCTACATTGTCGAAATATTGGTTTGCCATTATTTCACGGTCGATGGCAAGGCCAAAGTTGTAGCTCACATTAACGGGATATATGTCGTTAACAATCGAGAAGCGGCTGTCTATTACAAAATTAACAACTGTAAGGACTGCGGCAATTGCCAAAACTATATACGAAACCACCCGATTCCGGTATAAGAATTTACGGCTAAGCACTTTCTTGTTCTTGATTGATAATATGCTCAGCACCAGAATTCCTCCATAGAAGAATATAACTGCCAACACAGGTGCCAATATGTTATCGAGCAATTCTGTTGCCTCCACGGGGTTGGTTGTCACTACATTCAGGAACATATCGACTGCAATAACTGAATTCCCGAATATCCTTAGCAGAACCAATTCGAACGCCGCAAAAAATATGAAGAGAAATAGCCACCACACCATCTTTCCTGGCTTCTTGTTCAATGTGCACAAAAACAAGAACACTGATGATGGCAACAACAAATTGCAAATACGTGTGAGTAAACCTACGTTTTCAGTGAATATCAAGAACAGGTTAGGAAGAATCAGCCCCAAAAACAACAGATAAAACAGTGTTTTTTGTTTGAATAAATATTTAATGTATTTATAAGTCATATTTATCATGTTTAGAATGCTTCGTTAACATTGAAGGTGAATCCCATTTCGCCTTTTCTGCCAAAGCCTACATCGAGACGGATATTCATGTCTTTCTTGAATTCCCATCGATATCCTATACCATAATTAGGGAGGAAGTGCTTGAACGATTCTTTATCGTGGAATACTGTGCCGGTGCCAAGCCAAACTGCTATACCATTTCGACGCCATACATGCTGACGAAGTTCTATCTGTGTTTGTATGGCGTGCTTATCGCGATAGCGTCCTTCGTAATAGCCACGCATAGCACCGCTCTGGCCTATTTGTGCCATCAACGCCCATATGGGGTTGCCATAATTGAACGAACCACGGATTTCACCTGCCAATATACCGCCTTTCCATACTCGGCCATATGCCGAGGCTCTAATTTCTGTAGATGAAAAAGCATAGTCGTTGCCAAGCCACGATGGGCGAAACATCTGTTCGATATTCACATATACGCCTTTAGATGGGTTGGTTAGCACATCTCGGCTGTCGTATGTTAATACCAATCCGGCGCCGTAATTTCGTGTACATAAATCCATTCCTTGAAGCAACTCAGGCTTCTCTATTTCATTGCCTTTGACGTAGTCCCATACGACGGCAGGCCCAAAATAAAGATTCTTTGCCAGGCGGAAAGTGAAATCGGCACTGACTTTCGATTGAAAACGTTTCATCTTGGTCTTGTTGTCGTCGATAATGCCGTTGTCGTAGCCAATGCCCCAGAAATACGACGGGAATGAATAGAGATACAATTTATAGTTTAGTCGGTATCGGTCATGTGGAAAAATATTTGTGCCCCTAATGCCAATCATTACAAATCCCACTGTTGATATGTCGCCAAAGAGAGTTACATTCGATGGGGGCAAAGTCTTATCATTGCGGTCCATTCGGTAAAGACCTGCACCCACAAGACCAAGACCTAATTTAGTGTCGGTTGAATAGTGAGGACCGCCAATTATAGAGAAATCGAATGCTTTATATTCCTTTTCCTTGTTGGAATCCTTGAAATATTGTTTGAATTTATCGAAAAATGACTTCTTCCTGGGTGTCTCAGCCAATGAGTCAGATACTACTTCATTATTAGTATTTGACATTAACGAATCCACGCTTTGATTGTCGTTAATTGTTTGTGCCGAGAGTTCACCAATGCCAAGTATAATGATAAACAGCGATGTTACAATATAAGCATACATAAGTTATATTCTTTAGCCATGCATTTTACAAAGTTATTACAAAAAATTCACTTGTCGGGCTGCGTATATCTAATAAATACTTTAAATATAACATTATGAACAGTTATGTGGAGAAAATTGTTTTAAATCTGACATTGATTTTGTCAATACAAATACAATGTATATTTTTGTTGTAACAGTGAAGCGGCTTGTCGCTCATTGCATCAGCAATGTGAGGAAAGTCCGGGCAACATAGAGTATCATACTTCTTAACGGGAAGCTATTCGTGAGGGTAGGGCTAATGTGACAGAAAACAACCGCCTCGTAAGAGGTAAGGGTGAAAAGGTGGGGTAAGAGCCCACCGGGTTGTATAGCAATATGCAGCGCCGCACATCCTATGAGTTGCAAGACCAAGTATATCGGCATTTAAGGGTTACTCGTCCATTGCCGAGGGGTAGGTTGCTTAAGTTTGGTGGCGACATCAAATTCAGATAAATGACAGGCAGTACATTGTAATTCGAATCATTCAGAGGAGATAATGCATGTATACATAACCCGGCTTATAGCTTCACTGTTTTTTTATCTAATTACCGAGCCGAATGAATATATTGCTTCTAAAAACTAAAAATACAATTATTAAGGTCTACGATTATTGTACTATGGGTGTTTGGAATGACACTCGCGACAAATTGTGGATAAACCTAATCAAGACGCTGAATTTGCTTATAGGTTCGTTCCTTGACAAGAAATTGCAGCAAAAGGCGGCATCGCTCACCTACAACACCATTCTGGCAATCGTTCCGATATTGGCATTGATATTCGCTATTGGCCGAGGTTTCGGCTTCCAGAATCTGCTTCAGAGTGAATTATTCAAATATTTCCCTGCACAAAAAGAAGCTTTGTCTACTGCTTTCATGTTTGTCGATTCATATCTTGAGCAATCATCACAAGGGGTATTTCTTGGTATAGGTATCATCTTCTTGCTGTGGACTTTAATCAGCCTTATGAACAATGTAGAACAGGTGTTTAACCAGGTGTGGAATGTTCGCAAATCACGGAGTATGGCAAGAAAAATAACTGACTACACTGCTATATTCATGATTTTGCCAATATTGATGATTTGCGAAGGTGGTGTGTCGGTGTTTTTGTCAACTACATTTTCTAAATCTATATTTTCGCCTATGCTGCTTAAGGTGCTCGACGCTATTCCTTGGTTGCTTACATTCCTTTTCTTCACGGTTTCGTTCTATATTATACCAAACACCAAGGTTAAGCTGTCATATTCCTTGCTCGCGGGCTTGGTGTGTGGTAC
>JBJEKE010000146.1:0-15266 GCA_051878475.1 Muribaculaceae bacterium
CAGACACAGTTTGGAATCACCTATCAGCAATCGCGATATAAGGAAGATGAATATTGGAGCGAGAATGAAGGAGTTGCACCGGTAAAGCGAATGTTTCGCACCCCCGACACCTATGGTTATTTTACCATCAAGTATAATCCGATAAAACCGTTGACAATTTCAGCTTCGGCCACAGCCACAGGCAATATGCTTGTGCAACACCTTGAAGGTTCGGGCACCGATGTTGATGTAGCTGTCACCACACCGGCATTCTTCGATGCCACACTCAAACTTTCGTATGATTTCAAGATTTTCAGCTACGCATCGTTGCAGATTAGCGCGGGGGTACAGAACATTTTCAATAGTTATCAGAATGATTTCGACCAAGGTGAGATGCGCGACTCTGGCTATATTTATGGACCGCTGATGCCCCGCTCGGTATTTGGATCGCTGAAAATCAATATATAGTTCTGTCTTTATGTATCAGCATTGTTTGCAAAAACGAAAAGAAAGTATTACTTTTGTACCGCTTTAAGGTCTACCCCAAAAGTAAGGCATCAATGGCTGCCCGGATGGTGGAATGGTAGACACGAAGGACTTAAAATCCTTTGGCCATTGCGGCTGTGCGGGTTCAAGTCCCGCTCCGGGTACGAATTGGCTGATAATCAATCGATTATCAGCCAATTTTGCTATTTTAGGTCTTCTGATGCTCGGTATTCTAAGATGTCGGCGGGTTGGCAATCGAGAGCGCCGCATATAGCATTGAGGGTGGAGAATCTAATGGCTTTTGCCTTTCCGGTTTTGAGGATAGAGAGGTTTGCCATGGTGATTCCGATTCGTTCGGCGAGATCGCCCAATGAAATTTTCCTACGTGCCATCATTACGTCTAAGTTAACTATTATAGCCATGATTACGGGATGTTTAGATTGTCAATTCCTGTTCTTCACTCACATCGACTGCGATGGAATATAGCTTGGCAAATACCAGCAGAACAAAGCATGTGATAAGCATATACTCGTTGATGTATATTTCCAGTTGGCGAATACCCTGATAAATGATTTTTCCGGCGTTACCGTCGACAAGCGAATATACAAAGTAAATTGCAGTCATGGCATATAACCAACGGTGATTACCTCGAACGAATAATCTGCCGGATGATGCCCCGCGCCATATGTTGGTTAGGAATGCTATGAGAGTTGCCACCAAAGCTAATGCCAATAGATAGCGTACAGTGATTAGTGTGAGCCGAAACCATTGGATATCGGCCATGTCGTTGGGTATGTTCTCCGATACATATTCAATGGTTCCCCATGATTGGTAGCTTATAAAAGCCACAAACAGAGTGCAGAGCAATGAGCAAATTAGAATAATTGATTTAATCGATTTGATTCTTTTTTCCATAATTCAATAAAAAATTATTGTTTAACGATATGCAAATGTAGAAATAATTTCTTGAATTGCAAATATAATTTATTGTTTTTCGATAAATTCTAATATCTCTGCATATAATTATCAATTTTTGGTAATGATGAGAAAATTTTAGGCACAGGCTGACTGTAAATTTGCAGTGAAAGCGATTACTATCTCACAATAAATAATAAAATTTAAACTTATTGCAATATGACGCCGGATTTTAGTAGATTTTTAGCAGCTCAGGATTCAGGTGATGGCTTTACTTGCTATCTCCAGAGAATAAAGGATGGCAATGTCGGTGGAATCTGGATGGATTATGTGTTTCCTCAGATATTCACTAATTCAAAGCCAGATTCAGAAGCTTCATATATGCTTTATTCGCTTTACGAGGCTGAGGCATATATGTGTGATGAAACATTGTCGAATAGGCTTTATGATGCCGCTCGTGCGATTCTTGATAATCACTATGGCACTCCAATTGGTAGAGTCTTTGGGTATACAGCTGGGCAGAAGATACATTCGTGCATGACAGTTTTCGATGTGGTAAACCCAGGCTGCGTGTTCGAACGAGTTCTCGATGCCTTCTTTGATGGCAAGCGTTGTGATGATGTGCTTGCATCAGTGGAAAGACAACGCAATTATTTTCATGGAGATGTAGGACCATACGAGCAGGCCGGTCTTGGAATAATTGAACGGGCAATGTTCGACAGTTATGGCGATGAGACATACAAGTATTCAAAGGAAGAAAAGTATGCCTCTTATCTTAGGCTTTACCGGATGGGCTATTCTCCGCTTGATTTAGGCCGATTGTATCTTGTGAATCATCGGGATATCTACAATGGTTATCGCACTTCGGGCATGGAGAGTTATCTTAGCTTCTTCACAATGGAGTTTGCGTTCGATGTAGTGACTTATGCAAAAGAGAACTGTGGCGATGATGTGCTTTCACGCACTATGGCACAATTCAAACCAATTATGAATGGCAGAGGGAGAACTTCAATAGATTGGGAGCTGTGTGCAGTGGAATTGGAGAGTGTTATGGCTTACGTGTCAGGCAACCGGGATTTTGATGGCTATGTTCGGCAGCTTGAATCTCGATTATTGCAAAATAAAAATAGGCTGCGCTAATTGTGCAGCCTATTTTTAGAGTATGAATGAAATATTATTTCAAAGCGTCTTTAACAGCGTCGTTAGGCATCATTTCTTCTTTGAAAACATATGCCCCGGTTTTCGGCGACTTCACCATTTTAATAACTTTGCTGTAAGTACGGCCTTCGCCTTTTTGGAGTGTAGCAACTACTTTCTTAGCCATAATTCAGTATTATTTAATTTCTTTGTGAATGGTAACTCGTTTCAAGATAGGGTTATATTTCTTCAACTCCAATCTTTCAGTGGTATTCTTTCTGTTCTTGGTGGTAACGTAACGAGATGTACCTGGCATACCACTTGCTTTGTGCTCAGTACATTCGAGAATTACTTGAACTCTATTACCTTTAGCTTTCTTTGCCATCTCTTATTAAACTTCTACTGATTTTATAGTTGTTAGAAAACCTTTGCTTGCGGCTTGCTTGATAGCAGCGTCAAGACCGAGTTTGTTGATAGTGCGCAAACCTGAAGCCGAAATAGTAAGGCTAATCCAAGTTTGTTGCTCAACCCAGAAAAATTTCTTTGTGAACAAGTTAACGTTGAACTTACGTTTTGTTCTTCTTTTAGAGTGCGATACATTGTTTCCTGTCATCGCCTTCTTGCCTGTGATTTGACAGATTTTTGACATATCTATTTCGATGTTTTTAAATTTTCGTTATTTCCTCAAAACAGTGTGCAAAGTAAGTAAAATATTGGGACAAAAACAAATATTCTTTGAATAATATTGATTTTTAGTGATATAAATCACTGTTTTTGCAAAAAATAGAGAGTAATGGCTGATTATGTTACGATTTGATGCTGCGAATGAGCTCGATGAGCATGATCAGTGCTGTAGTTGAGGCACGGTCGATAACTCGGTCACGGCTACCGGGGAAATGATATTTGTTGGCAACAATTTTATCGGCGCATTTAGCTGCAATCCAAACAGTGCCCACCGGTTTGTCCGGAGTGCCGCCTCCGGGGCCGGCAATGCCGGATGTTGCAATGGCGCAATCGGTGCCAATAGCATTGCATGCGCCGGTGGCCATTGCTCTAACGATGGGCTCGCTCACGGCGCCCATGCTGGCCAATATATCGGAGTCGACGTCGAGCATTCGTTGTTTCACTTCGTTGGCATATGCCACAACAGTTCCGCGATAGTATTCGCTGCTACCGGCTATAGATGTTATTTTGTGGGCAATGTTGCCTCCGGTGCAGCTTTCGGCTGTGGCTAATGTTAGATGGTTCGATTTTAGCAGTTCTCCCAGAATTTGTTCAACGGGTAAATCGTCGAATGCAATTATATCGTTGCCTAAAATTTTTGCGAGGCTTTTGCTCAGGCGGTCCATCTCGCTTGTAAGTAGTGAGCCATCGGTATGAGAACCTGTAAGGCGAAGGCGGATAATGCCGGGTTTGGGCAGATATGCCAGCTTGATGAATTCGGGGATTGATTGCTCGAATTCGTCGAGTTTCATTGCCAGAACCGATTCGCTGTAGTTTATAACAACGAATGTGCGGTGTTCGATGTGGGTTGAAGGAGCGAATCGCTTGACGAGCTGCGGGATAACCTCTGTGCTCATCATAGTTTCGGTTTCGAACGGAACGCCGGGCATCGACACCAGCACCTTGCCGTCTTTCTCAAACCACATTATCGGGGCTGTGCCCACTTTGTTTTGGATTACTCGGCACGACGATGGCACATACGCCTGGTTTGCTGTCAGAGGATTGATTTTCAGATGCCGTTTTTGCACAACTTCGAGCACGTTTGCCTCAACGGCTTTGTCATAAATCATTTCGCCGCCGAACAGTTCGAGCAGTGTTTGTTTGGTTATGTCGTCCTTTGTGGGGCCGAGTCCGCCGGTGGTGAGTACGAGGTTGGTTTCGGCGAAAGCGTCGGTAATGGCGGCTTTGATGTCGCAACTGTCGTCGGCCACTGTTCTTACGTTCTTGATTTTCCATCCAAGAGGGTTGAGGTGGCGTGCAATCCAGCCGGAATTAGTGTCGAGCACTTGGCCGATAAGCAGTTCGTCGCCTATTACAATGATTGAAGCTTCCATTATATTGAATTGTTAGTGTTGTTGATGTTGTCGATGCGTTGGATGAGAGTGGGGTGGGATAGGAAAAACATCACATATATTGGATGAACCAGCAGAGGAGAAAGAGAGTTGGCGGTCAGCTTTTTCAGTGCGCTGACCAGATGCTTGCCCAGTCCGGCATTTGCCGCAAAAGAGTCGGCCCGATATTCTGCCAGGCGCGACAGGCTGTTGGTAATGGGGCCCAAGATGATATTTATGGGTGTAATCAGAAGAGAGAACGCGATGAGCGAGAGCAGCAACGAAGGTTCGTCGAAGCCGAGGGCCGACGACAATTCCGGGTTTCCGACAAATAGCGACAAAGTGAACAGATACACTCCCATGGTAAATACACTCGATGCCATGTTCTTGATTATGTCGCGGTGTTTGTAATGCCCTATTTCGTGGGCAAGTACAGCCACGGTTTCGTCAATGGTGAGTTGATTGATGAGCGTATCGAAAAGAATTATTTTCTTTGTCCGCCCGAATCCGCAGAAGAATGCATTAGCCTTTGTTGAGCGCTTTGAACCGTCGATAACATAGATGCCTTTAAGAGCGAAGTCGTTTTGCGATGCAAACGATTCGATGGCAGTGCGAAGGTCGCCCGGCTGGAGTGGAGTGAGCTTGTTAAACAGGGGTATTATGACGTTTGCATATGTGGCATTAAGCAGAATTGATATGGCGCTTATTAATATCCATGCGGCTATCCAGAAGTTGCTTCCTGCCATTTCGTAATATTGGAATATTGCGCCGTAGAGTGCACAAGTGAAAAGTAATGAGATGAGTGTCGACTTTATGGCGTCGGCGTAGAATGTCGGGAGTGTGCAGTTATTGAAGCCGAAACGTTCCTCGACGAGGAACGTGCCTATGTATTCGAAAGGCAAGGAGTATATTTGAGCCACGATTGTGCCAACGGCCAGGAAAATGAGGTCGCGCAGCAGAGCGCTTTCGCACACCGAACCGCATACAGATAGCGCCCAGCCAAGGGCTCCTGATGCGAGCAGGGCGATGAATATGGCAGTGTCGATGGAACTTGACAGTCGACCGAAACGTCGCTTGGCTTGTAAGTACAATGTGTGTCGACGATATTCCCAGTTGTTGTATATGCCTCGAAGTCTATCGGGGATAGGCTTGCGACCGTATCGTTCGTTGATTATGCCGAGATAAAGTTGCAGCAGATACTCGGCAATAATAAATATAATTATTAATGTGAGGATCATGTTAAACTGTTACTCGAGCAAAAGGAACGTCGGAGAATGAACAGAAATCTTGATTAATGAATTTGAAATGACCGGCCACGGCAATCATTGCGGCATTGTCGGTGGTGAAAAGCCGTTTTGGGATGAAAGCTTTCAGATGATGGGCATTGCAATAGAGCTGAATGGCATTTCTAACACCGGAGTTGGCCGATACGCCGCCACCGATAGCAATTTGCTTAATTCCGGTGAGTTTCACAGCCTTGTCGAGCTTGTCCATCAAGATTGCAATTATAGTAGCTTGCAGCGAAGCCGCCAGGTCAGCCTTGTTTTCCTCAATAAAGTTGGGATTTGTTTTCAGCTCGTCACGAAGAGTATATAGGAATGAAGTCTTCAGGCCGCTGAAGCTGTAGTTCAGGCCCTCGATGTGCGGTTTGCTGAATTTGAAACGCTTAGGGTTTCCTTCTGTGGCAAGACGGTCGATGAAAGGACCTCCGGGGTAGGGGAGCCCCATAACCTTAGCACATTTGTCGAAAGCTTCGCCGGCAGCATCATCGATGGTCTGACCGAGGATTTCCATGTCGTAAGGTGAATTCACTTTGATAATCTGTGAGTTACCTCCGGAAACTAACAGACAAAGGAAAGGGAAATCGGGCGTTACAGTGTTTTCGTCCTCTTTGATGAAGTGCGAAAGAACGTGGCCGTGAAGGTGGTTGACATCGACAATCGGTTTATCCAAAGCAAGAGCGAGCCCTTTGGCAAAAGAAGTGCCAACGAGGAGCGAGCCAAGGAGACCCGGCCCGCGAGTGAAGGCAATAGCATCTATATCGGATTTGCTGATGCCCGCCTGTCGGATGGCTTCGCTTACCACCGGCACTATGTTTTGCTGGTGAGCTCTCGATGCGAGCTCGGGAACCACTCCACCATAATCTTCGTGAACTTTCTGGCTTGCTATGACATTTGACAGAAGAACGCAGTCCTTGATGATAGCTGCTGAAGTGTCGTCGCACGACGATTCGATGCCTAATATGATGTTTGCCATAAAAATAATAATCAATTGTTTGCGAGTGCAAAGTTATAAATTAAGTGTGATATGGTGTGTCAAAAATCACCAAAGATTAAAGCGGAAACCGACAGAGGCTTCGATGCTTATGGCCATGTCGAGAAGAGTGTAAGGGTTGTCGGTGCGGATGCCCATTTCTTGTTTGCCGATTATACCCATGAAGAAGTCGCGATTGTTGAAAATCACAGATAACCGTGCTTTGTTGTAGAACGAGAAGCTGTATCGTGAATCGTTTGGGTCGCAGATATAGCCGTATCGGAATCCGATGCAAGGTGCAATAGATGCACCGATGAGCCATTTCTTGGATAGCACCCAGTTGTAGCCGTATCCGAGTTTGAAGGCGTAGTTGTTGCTTTTAGCGCTGTATTTGTATCCCGGCAAGGTGGTTGGCAAGTATTGTTTCATGTCGTCGGGAAGCTCGTTGAAGTCGAAAGAGTATTCACGAAGCCATATGGATAGCCCGGCGTAGAATGATCCGGCGCTGCGGCGTTGCAGCTTGCTGTAGTTGAACGCAGCGCCTTGCGAGTATTTCTTGTGGTTGAAAAAATAATATGTGTCGATGCCGTATGTCTTGTTGTCGATTCCATAGAATTTTAGGTCCGGGTTCCAAGGGTTTTCTTTTGGGCCAAAAGAGTTGATGTGAGTATTGACATCATTGCTAAGATAATAAATGTCGGCGGCAAACAGACTGCAGTTGAACTGGAAGTTGAAGCGTTTGCGTACACGGTCGCCGCCATTGAAGTATTTGCTGACGTTGACGTCGTAGCCGGCTGAAACGGCGAGATAAGTGAGCCATACACCCAGCGAAGTGCTTGGGCTTGAAATCATGCTGATGTGGGTGTCGTTTTCGAAGTCAAAAGAGTAGTAGTCGAGCCATGTGTCGGTTTTAAACTTGATATTGAATTTTTTACCTGTGCCCACCACGTAAGCGCTGTCGTAGGAGTTGAATGTGCGGTCGCCCCAACGGTAAACGTCGACGCAAAGTTTTGGGAAACGCCCCCAAGTGGCAACCGAATCGAGTGCCAGCGAGAATGCCTTGAGCTGCATCGGTGCAGCAATCGATGCAAAGAGCAGAACTATAAAGAGGAGTTTCCGGTACATAATTTTTTCAACGGTGCAAAGTTACACATTATAACATAAATTTTCTTATGCCTACGGAGTAAATTGTTGTCGATAGTCCGTTAAATGTGTCCTATTTTTATATATTGCGTTAAGCAATAAAATTAGCGTTTCGTGAAACGGGATGCACGAAACGCTAATGAAAAAACCAGAGTCCTTATAATATAATGTATATTATTTTGTGTTGTGTTCGTAGTAGAGGGTTCTCGAAGTCTGGTCACACACTTCGGCAGGACCGAAATATTGGATAGGACCCGGGTAGGTGTAGCAAGTGTCGATTGCCCATTTTTCGCGGTTTTCAGCGAATTTGAGGAATGGCTTGCCGTCGAGACGAACCAGAGCTTTTTGGATTACCGGTTTCATTTCGCCGTTGCGACGTTCCATGTTCATCATCATTGTGATAGGAATACCGCCTGCAATCCATTGGACAGAGGGTTTGCTGAGGTTGCGAACCGACGACATGTATCCGGTAGCGCCGCAGTTGATTAGCTGAGCTGCATTGTAACCGAGGGCATAGCAATAGTCGGCATCGAAGTTCGACGGGTCGGCGCATCGGCCTTCATAACCGAAGAAATGATGGAGCGGTGAGAATTTGCCTACATATTCGCCGGCAGCCTTCATTTCGGCGAGACGCTTTCCAATCATCTCGCTCAGGAGTTTCTCGGTTTCGATGAGCGATACCTGTACGTTGCCGTGAGGGTCGCGGTCGAGAGTGAGCTGGCGAGCAACGCCTTCGGGGAGCGATGCGAAGATGGCAGCATTGTCGGCTGAAAGGTTGTTGAGAACGAATTCACGCTGAGCGGCGCGGTCGAGCGAAGCGAACTGAGCGTTGGCGGCGAGCATGTCGTTGAGTTCAGCGATGAGTTTCTTCATTGCCGGGATGAATTCGATGAGGCCTTCAGGGATGAGGACAGTTCCGAAGTTGTTTCCATTGGCAGCGCGCTTTGCAATCACGTTTGCGATGTCGTTAACGATGTCGGCAAGTGTCATGTTCTTCTGCTCCACTTCTTCAGAGATGATACAGTAGTTAGGCTGGGTCTGGAGGGCACATTCAAGGGCGATGTGCGAAGCGCTGCGGCCCATGAGCTTGATGAAGTGCCAGTATTTCTTGGCCGAGTTGCAGTCGCGCTGAATGTTGCCGATAACCTCGCTGTAAACTTTTGTTGCCGTGTCGAAACCGAATGATGTTTCAATCATTTCGTTCTTGAGGTCGCCGTCGATGGTCTTAGGGCAGCCGATAACCTGAACGCCGGCGTTGTTTGCCTTGTAGTATTCGGCAAGGATAGCAGCGTTGGTGTTTGAGTCGTCGCCTCCAATGATAACGAGGGCCTTGATGTTGAGTTCCTTGAGGATTTCAAGACCTTTGTCGAATTGTTCAACCTTTTCAAGCTTTGTGCGGCCTGAGCCGATAATGTCGAAACCACCGGTGTTGCGGTAGTCGTCGATGATTTTGGCTGTCAGTTCGATGTATTTGTGGTCAACGAAACCGCCGGGGCCCATAAGAAATCCGTAAAGGCGGCTGTCTTTGTTGATGGCCTTAATGCCGTCGAATAATCCACTTATAACGTTGTGTCCACCGGGAGCCTGGCCGCCGGAAAGGATGACTCCGACATTGATAGGAGCCGACGCCTTGGAAGCAGTATTTTTCTCGAAAGTAAGCACTGGCAAGCCGTAAGTGGTTGGGAATAAACTCTTAATTTCAGTTTGGTTTGCTACAGACTCAGTAGGGGCTCCTTCAACTGCCTTGACAGCGCCCCACAAAGCTGATGGGAGCTTAGGCTGGTATGAAGCGCGAGCCTTCTGCAATGCACTCTTCTTTGTCATATGTGTATAATATTTTGGTGTAATTATTTCTTTTGCAAATTTCGTGAAAAAATCTCTATTATTCAATAGTTGGACATATCTTTTTTCGTGGGCTAAACGGGCAAATCGCTGCTTGCGCAGTCGGTTGCAACTACGGTGTAGAAGACATCCCCCTGCAGATGTTGTTCGGCCAATGCGTGCAGGTCGCTGGTGGTGGTAGCTCTAATGGTGTGGATGTCGCGCTCAAAACTGTCGAACGGTCTGTGTTTCAGTATGCGAGATGCTTCCAGATTTGCTATATTGAAAGCGTTATCTATTGACGAGGCGTACGAACTTAAGATGCTTGATTTTACTAATTTAAGTTCATCTTCTTCAATGGTTTCTTCAATTAGACTACGTATTTCGTCACCAATTGCTGCTATGACTTTGTCGGTATACTTTATGTTGCAGTCAGTTCGGATGATCATGTTTCTTATCCCTTCTTTTTCTTGTGTCACGGCGCTGATGCCATAAGTGTAACCTTTTTGCTCACGAATGATTTGCATAAGTCGGCTGCCAAAATATCCTCCAAGCAGGTGAGTGAGCAGTTTCAACTTGGTGAATTCTTCATCGGAAGTGTTTTTGAATATGCTTCCAGTGACTATGCTTGACTGCACTGCGTTTTCTCTATGGATTGCGAACAAACTTTTGTCCGGGTGTGGGTTTGCCTTGACAATTCTCGGTTGCGAGAATGCAGCAGCACTGTGTGGCCAGGATTCATCGAATATGGCAAGAGCATGGTCGATGGTTTTGTCGGTGATGTTTCCGGCGAGAATTATGTTAGCATTTGTTGATTTCATGTGCATGCGGTGGAAATCCACCAGATCGGCTCTTGATAGTGTGGCAATGGGATTTTTGCGGGTAAATCGCGACAATGGATGCCGTTGGCCATACAGCAGCTCGGTGAATTTGCGTGATGCGAGGAAGTCGGTTTTTGCCTCGTTTTGGCTAATCATATCGGTGAGTTGCCGTTTGAGTATTGAAAGCCTGTCGGAGGGGAATGTCGGTTCGGCCAATATCTCTTTCAGAATGGACATAGCCGATTCGGCAGTACGGTTAAGACCGGTGAGTGAAACCACGGAGTGGCGGTCG
This sequence comes from Muribaculaceae bacterium, assembly GCA_051878475.1. GTDB lineage: Bacteria > Bacteroidota > Bacteroidia > Bacteroidales > Muribaculaceae > SFRY01. The sequence goes on from JBJEKE010000146.1 coordinate 10,902, forward strand.
TAGCTGCCGGCGGAGAACGAAACCCCAAGATGGTCGAATTTAGCTGCTATTTCTTCGGCATTGTGCGCAATGCTGCCTTTGTTGAGCATTGAGGCTGCAGCCATGGCATGTCGCGGGTTTGTGGAGTCGCATTTGCCTCCGGGGAGTATTACGAGAAGTTGGAAGATGTCTTGTTCGCACCCGTTTATCACCGAAACATTAACACCGTTAGTTGCGATGAACCGGTTGATTTGTGGCATGGGCAAGTCGTCGAAATCGGTAATTTTGGGCGCGTTCATTTCTTGAATTATAGCTTTATATATTTTTCTTAATCAAGTACTTTTCAGCTGCTTCAAGGTCGGATGGTGTGTCGATGCCGATGGAGTTGCAGCCAGTGATTCCTACCTTTATGCGGAAACCGTTTTCGAGCCATCTCAACTGTTCGAGTGATTCTGCTATCTCGAGCGGTGATTGGGGCAGGCGGGTTATTTGGCTCAGCACTTCACCCCGATAGGCATACATGCCCACATGAGTGAAAAACCGGTGCTTTGAGGGCCAAAGTGACGGCTCGCATCCTCGGATGAATGGAATTACCGAGCGCGAAAAACTCATTGCATACATGGCTGCATTGACTTCTACTTTTGGGGTGTTAGGGTTTGCGAGTGCCTCGTATCCGTTTTCAGGGTTGAATTCCCTTACCAGTGTGGCTATGTCGACGTCAGGGTCGTCGAAGCAATTTTTGATTGCCTCGATTTGTAGAGGGTCGATAAAAGGCTCGTCACCTTGGATGTTGATGACCACATCAGCATTTCGGCACAGGATGTTGAATGCTTCTTCACAACGGTCGGTCCCGCTACGATGATGACTGCCAGTCATTACAACATTGCCTCCAAATGATTTCACAGCATCGAAAATGCGCTGGTCGTCGGTGGCTACGCAAACATTGTCGAGAGCCTTCAATGCTTGGTTCCATACGCGTTCAATCATCATCACCCCTCCGATTCTTGCGAGTGGTTTTCCGGGGAATCTGGACGAGGCATAACGCGCTGGAATGATGCCTATATAACTTAAATTGTTCATTTAAATCTTTATTATTTTTATATTGAATTCTAAATCTTTACATATAGTTGAGCGTTCTCGCATTTTACAACTCTTACAGTCGAGCCTTGGGCTATGAAACCACTTAACGAAACCGCATCGAAGTCAATTCCGTCGATAGAGATTTTGCCAGATGGCCGGAGGTCGGTAGCGGCAGTTGCAGTTGATCCGACATGCTTTGAGAGGTCGGTTGGAACGCCGATGTATCCCTCGTCGACTTTCTGTTCGAGTTGCAGGGCTGTAAAACTCATGAATCCCTTTTTAGTGCCTATTTTATGAGACAGGTACACGATAAGCAGGACTCCAAGGAGGAATCCGCCGATAATTGTTGCCATAGATATATAAATGTCGGAAATGTCGACTGATTCAAATGAAAAGTGAATGTTGTTGATGGCCGAAAGCATCAGCGATAGCACTATGAGCACTATTCCGGAGATGCCAACTATGCCAAAGCCGGGAATTACAAAAACTTCAAGTATGATGGCAATCAATCCAGCCACAAACATCAGAATCTCCCAACTTTCGGCTGACCCTGACATGTAGAGCGGTGCAAAGTAGAGTAATGCTGCGATAAGAGAGGCAGCAAGCGGGAATCCGATTCCCGGCGACTGTAGCTCGTAATACACTCCGGCAATCATTATCATCACCAGGATTGCCTGAAAGGCCGGATTGGTGAGAAATCCGAATACCTTGTCCCATGTGGATGGCTTATACGACTGGATTGTGTATTCGCCCACATTGAGGTTTTTCACCACATCGTCGACCGATTCACGTATACCTTCGCAGAACCCGTATTTAATAGCTTCGTTGGCTGTAAATGTGACCACCTTGGTGGAATCGTCACCGATGTATGGCACGACAGTGCGCGGATCGACCATAGCTTCAGCAATCAGCGGGTCGCGTAGCCAGACGGTTATGGTATCGCCTTGGGGCGTAACCTTAGAGGTTTTCCCATGCGATTCGGCAGTGGCACGCATCATCGACCTCATATATGATTGGTATTTGTCGGGCATTGCGGCTCCGGAAATGCCATCGACCACTGTTGCCGCTCCGATGTTTGCGCCGTTGCGCATGAAAATGCTGTCGCATGCAATTGATATGAGCGCACCGGCCGAAGCTGCGTTGTTATCGATGAATGCGTACACAGGCTTTGGATAGTTGAGCAATGCAGTGCGTATTGAGTCGGCATAGTCAACGGCGCCTCCATATGTGTTGATGTGCAGTATCACTATATCAGCATCTTCAGCTTTGGCTTGTTGCAAGCCATTGTTTACGTAGTGCCAACTAGTGGAGTTTACCTCGTCGGTCAACGGCACTTCATATACTTTGCACAAAGCGTTGGCGGATATGCAGTTAATTGCGAAAAAAATGATAATTGCAGATAGCAGACAGAACTTTTTCATCCATAGTTTGTTTTATAGATGCAAGTTAATAAAAATTATTGGCATATTAATTGATTTGTCGTGATTTTTTGCTTACTTTATAAGTCCAAAATTCGAGGGAAATAGTATGGAACATTTTGAGTTTATTAAGAATCTTTTGAGCATACAGTGCAATATGCTCAGTTATGCCAGATTGCTTACATCTGACAGCGACGATGCACGTGATTTGACACAGGACACCACATTGAAGGCGCTTGTCAATTGGCGCAAGTATATCGACAACACCAATTTCAAGGGCTGGATACTTACCATAATGCGTAATATCTTCATAAATCAATATCGTAAGATGTCGCGATGCCCTATGATTAACGATTCCACCGATTCACAGTATTATATTAACAATGGCAGTGAGCCGACAGCTCAGCCAGCCGACATGGATGCGTCGGTAGGAGAGATAAACAGCGCAATAAACCTCATACCTGACGAGCTGCGACGTCCGTTCTCGATGATGCTTGCAGGATATAAGTATCAGGAAATAGCCGAAAGAATGTCGTTGCCGATTGGAACGGTTAAGAGCCGCATATTTGCTGCGCGGCAGCGGTTACAGGTCAGTCTTGCCGGATACATTTGATTTTGGCTTCAACCAACCAGGGATTACCAGCAATCCGGCTATGATGTAAAGGTAATAGGTGAATACTCGCCAAATAAGTGCAATAAGCAACGAGGCTCCGTGTGATGTGAGCATGTCGGCATAATATCGGGCGAACAGCCATTCGCTCACACCGCTGCCACCCGGAGTGGGCACGATAATGAGTATGAGCCACACTACAGCTTGGCGTGCGAGGATCAAGGCAGTGTCAGGATCGGGTATGATTGCCCAGAATATAGCTCCAACCAGAGCGTAACGACATGTCCATGAAACAGCTGTGGCGAGAAACGCCCGGCTCCACCAGATGATGTTTTTTCGGCGCAGTGCTATGGATGTGGCCACAAGGTCGTCGCAAAATTTTGATGCACCTGATTGCCATTTGCGGAGCAAACGTAATTGGAATATCCACATTATCATTCTTTTGATGAAACGTGGCTTTATGAATATTCCGAGATATAGCATAACAGTCCATAGCGATACAAGACCGTAGATGCACCAAAAACTGATTCTTATTCCCGGGCCAAGAGTGGCAAACAGCAAATGGCCGGGAATGAAGATGAAAATCAGCGGGCATGTAATCACGAAAAACAGTTCGTCGAGAAATAAAGTTATTAATACGATTGACGTTCCTCGACCCATATCGACATTCTCGCGTTTCATGAACAGCATTGCCAGGCTGCTGCCTCCAACCGAGCTTGGAGTGACAGTGGACGCAAATTCACACATCATGGTTATGCGGAATGATTGCTGCCATGATAGTGAATGGTCTGACAACATGCGGTAACGCAGGATGTATCCCGTTTCTCGTCCTATTATCAGCACAACAGCCGCCAAAAGCGCCCAACCCCAATCGAGGGTGAGAGTCAAACGGCTGATGTTGCTGCTGTGGATGTCGTGCAAGAGCATTCCCAGCGCCACTACCATCCCAATGGCAACAGGGATGAGTATTTTTCTGCCCGATAATATGTTGGTGAACGAGTCGTTTTGCATAATTGGTAATGCGAATTTACTACATTATGCGCAGTTCACCAACAAAAATCCGTAACAAGTGGCCGCAAAAATGTTGCAAAGACGAAATCCTGCGTGGTGTGTGTTAAGGCGGGGTTCAGTGCGAGCCATTGCGATGTGCTTTTGTTTATAGGAACAAAAGTACGCTCCAGTGATGCCAAAATCGTTCACTGCTATTATAACAAATATTAATAATTGCTGATTTTTGTGACTATCCCTAAAAATGCTTGACAAATTTGAGAACGATTA
>JBJEKE010000147.1:0-3582 GCA_051878475.1 Muribaculaceae bacterium
CGAGGCCACACCGCTGCGGTTAGGGTAAGCGCTAACGCATACGTCGTACCAAGCCTTGTTTCGCTCAAACGGGAAATACTCCGGGAAATGGGTCATACCGTTTTCCGAACGCTGATAGCCATATTCGTGGTTGCCGCAGGAAATAATGTAAGGCACCTTACCATCGAGGCGTTCGAAAGCACGCGAACCGGCCTCCCACATCTCGCGACTGGTTTGATTGAGCATCTTTCGATTACGCACGATGTTCTCGTTCTGCTCCACAATGTCGCCGGTGCAAAGTACAGCCTTGATTTTCAGATGGTCGACATTATCGGCAATCCATGCCGTACAGAGTTCGAACAATGGTTGATTGATGTCATACTTGATATAGCCTTGAGGGTCGCCAAGCAGAATCATTGAGAAAGAATTCTCATCGGAAAGATTCTGTCGGTCGGCACGGTCCTGTGCTACGGCCGACACACAAATAAGCAGCATCGCTGCCACAAATAAGATTTTTTTCATGATATGTTACATTATTATATTACCGTCATACCTTGAACATATCAAGGCATGACGGGTGGATATGAAAGCGAATTCATCAGAAATAGTACTGATGGTTCTGAGGATACAAAAGCATTCCGCTTGCAATTTCGTAGGCAACTTCCTCGCCTTTCTCTGCAGCCACAATGGCCAATGCAAACTGCATAGCCGATGCCGGGCCGTGCGAAGTGATGATGTTCTTATGGGCCACTACCGGTTCTGGAACCACTTCGACGCCATCCATAAGGTCTTCAAAACCGGGATAACAAGTGGCATGCTTGCCCTTGAGGATGCCTGATTGAGCCAACACCACTGCAGGCGAGGCACATATGGCGGCAATCTTCCCTTTTACTGCATTGTGCTTTAGCAACAGTTCGCGAAGCGGAGCAAAATTATACAGATTCGATGCCCCTGGCATTCCGCCGGGTAATATCAGCCATTCAACCGATGAAAAATCTGAATCGGCAAACAACGCATCGGCATCTACAACTATTCCATGAGCACCTTTCACACTCTTTGAATTCCCTATCGAAACGGTCACCACCGGCAATTCGGCACGACGCATGACGTCGACAACGGTTAGCGCCTCTATTTCTTCGAATCCTTCAGCCAAAAATAAAAAAGATGTTCGGTCCATAGTCAATAAATTTAAAGTTGGTCGAATAGTTTTGTTTTCTCTAACACAAATATAATGAAAAATGTTTGTGAAGCAATAATTATGGAAACAAATTATCAGATTTCACAAACATTTTTTTCGTTTTCATTGCAACCGTCGTCGGTTACGACAAATCGACGACAGTAATACCTGCGCCGCCAAACTGCACATGCTCATCGCGATACGATTTCACCCCCGGGTAGGTGTTGAGGAATTCACGGATATACTGACGCAATATGCCATTGCCGGTTCCGTGCAGTATTCTCACGCGCGAGATACTGAACTGAGTGGCATCGTCGAGGAAATAGGTTACCGCCTGCAATGCTTCGTCAACCTTCATGCCACGCACATCGATATCTGGAGAGAAATTGAGTTGCCTTGTACGGCTTTCTTCGCTCACAGCTACCGGTTTGCGCTCTACATTCCGGCTGGCCTTGCGCAAGGTCTTGGTGAGGCGCGACACATCGACCTTCGATTTCATTATGCCAAAAGTAACGGTTGCCTGCTTGCCTTCAACCTCAAGCACCTCGCCCACCGAATTCGAACCGTCGATAGTTACTGTATCGCCCACCTTTATTGCATCGGCAGGTTTAGACTCAGCCTTAGGCTTTTGCTTTTCGTTCTTGCGTCGCTGACGGCTTTGAAGTTTCTGCAGTTTCTCGTCGCTTTCGCCAAATTCCTCGGTTTGCAGTTTATGACGGAAGTCGTCGAGCTGACGACGCAAGTCCTTGGTTCGCTCACGCTCGGCATTCGCTTTTTTGATGTCGTGGATGGTGCGTTCGATGGCCGAATTGGCGCTCGACAAGATGTCGCTTGCTTCGGCCTTCGCAGTTTTGATGATATCACGACGTTCGGCCGAAAGGCTCGACACCGCCTCGTCGTAGCGATCGAGCAATTCGGAGAGGCGTTTTTCCTTAATGCGTATGTTCTGACGCTTGTTCTCCCAATATTTGCGGTCGCGGGTGATGTCGAGGATATATTTGTCGAGATTCACATAGTCGCTGCCCACAATTTCCTTTGCCTCGTCGATAACCTCTCGCGGCAACCCTATCTTATTGGCAATTTCAATGGCAAACGAACTGCCGGGATATCCTACCGACAGCTGGAACAGCGGGCGCATGTTCTGCCGATCGTAAAGCATGGCACCGTTAACGATGCCCTCAGTGTCGTCGGCAAAGTGCTTCAGATTCTGGTAATGGGTAGTGATAACGCCAAACACCCCTTTATCGTTAAGGTTGCGCAATATGGCTTGGGCAAGTGCACCACCAATCTGCGGCTCGGTGCCGCTGCCGAACTCATCGATGAGAATGAGAGTGCGGGCGTTGCTGTTATTGATAAAGCACTTCATGTTGTTGAGATGCGAACTGTACGTACTCAGGTCATCCTCAATCGACTGCTCGTCGCCAATGTCGATAAACAGATTTTCAAACACACCGAAATGCGAGTTGCTGTGCACCTGCGGCAACACTCCGCATTGAAGCATATATTGATTTACGCCAACTGTCTTAAGGCACACCGACTTTCCGCCGGCGTTCGGGCCAGAAATCAGCAATATACGATTTCCCTGGTTAAGGGTTACATTAAGCGGCACCACGCACTTGCCCTGCTCGGCAAGCGCCTTCGACAGCACCGGATGCACGGCATGATACCACTCAAGTTCCGGTGTCGACTCCACTACAGGCATATTTGCATCCATCTCAATGGCAAACCGAGCCTTTGCCCTGATGAAATCAAGGTTACCAAGCACCGAATATGCCCAGATGAGTTCATCTATGTGCGGGCGAATGGTGGAAGTGACGGCAGTGAGAATGCGGATTATCTCGCGACGAATCTCGCTCTCAAGCTCGCGGATGGTGTTGTTAGCCTCGACAATTTCAGCCGGTTCGATGAACACCGTCTTACCGGTGGCCGACTCGTCGTGCACTATGCCTCGAATTTTTCGTTTATGCATCGGCGACACGGGAATCACCAGACGGCCGTCGCGCACCGACGGAGCCACGTCCTTGTCGACATATCCCGCCTCTCGGGCCGACACGAGAATGCGGCGAAGCATACCGTTGATGCTAGATGTGGTGTTGGCAATGCTGCGACGCAGTTCAAGCAACTGCGGTGATGCATTGTCGTGAATGTTGCCAAACTTGTCGATAATCCCTGATATTGCAGTGGTCAGTTCAGGGAAAAGCTGCAGATTGGCCACCGAGGCCTTAAGCAACGGATATTGTATCGAAGCCTCATCAGTGCCGAAAAAACGGGCGATATCGGTCATAGTGGCCAGCGAACGATAGAGGCTGAAAAGTTCATCGGCAGTGAGGTATGTGCCTTCCACCCTTACACCATTGAGCTGGCTGTTGATATCAGCCATATAATTCAGCGGCAACTCCACGCCACCATTAATAATGGCAAGCATC
>JBJEKE010000148.1:0-3573 GCA_051878475.1 Muribaculaceae bacterium
AAGCTTTCGAAGCTTCGGCGTAGTTGTATCGGGCAATATGTTATGTTCACGTTCATTTTTCTTGATAATGCTGTTTTTGTTTTCGGGTGCAAATGTAATATGCTGCTGTGCAACCTATTTGCGTAGAGGGATGGACAATGTGATAATTAACAATAATTTACAATTGGGCCGGTTGGAATAAAAATTAGGATTCTGTCCGATGAAGTGGCGGTTTTCGCAAATAATCAGCCCTTGGGAGATATTTACTTTGCAGAGTCGGTTCAGACATCGAATTGCAGACGGCATCCGTTGGTTTGGTCGCTCACTGTGCCGTTTTGGAATGCGATTTTACCGTTGACGAAAGTGGTATCTACGCGCCACGACAGCGTGGTGCTTTCGAAAGGCGACCAGCCGCACTTCGACAGAATCATCTGCGAGCTGACGGTGTAAGGGTCTCTGCGAAGCAAAACGAGGTCGGCAAAGTATCCTGTGCGGATGAAACCGCGACGCTTAATGCGGTAGAGCGTTGCGGGAGCATGGCACATCTTCTCGACCACTTGATGGAACGACATTACTCCTTGCCCGGCCAGTTCTAGCATCGCAACAAGCGAGAACTGCACCAGTGGCATACCGGAAGCGGCGGTGAGGCAATTGCCTTGCTTTTCGTTCAAGAGGTGAGGTGCGTGGTCGGTGGCGACAATGTCGATGTGTCCGTCGGCGAGGCCTTTGCGGAGTGCATTGCGGTCGTCGATTGTCTTGATGGCAGGGTTGCACTTAATTCGGTTGCCCAGCCGCTCATAGTCGGCGTCGGAAAACCAGAGGTGGTGCACACACACCTCGGCGGTTACGCGTTTGTCGGCCAGTGGCGTTGTAGCGTCAAACAGCGACAGCTCGCGGGCTGTCGATAGGTGCAGCACATTCAGCCGGGTGTCATGGCGGTGGGCCAGTTCAACTGCGCGAGCCGTGCACTCGTAGCAGGCTTCGGTGCTGCGGATTAGCGGGTGGTATTGCACCGGCAGGTTTTCGCCATAGCGCTGGCGGAATTGCTGTATGTTGTTACGAATAATGGTTTCGTCTTCCGAATGGATGGCAATCACGGCCGGTATCTCGGCAAATATTCGAGCGATAGCGTTGCTGTCGTCGACGAGTATGTTGCCGGTAGACGAGCCGAGGAAGAGTTTCACGCCACAAGTCGATGTAAAGTCTACAGCCTTCAGCACATCGATGTTTTGGTTTGTACCGCCGATGAAGAAACTGAAATTGGCGGCCGAGCACTCTTCGGCGCGGTGATATTTGTCGTTGAGAGCTTCAAGCGTGGTGGTTGGCGGCTTGGTGTTAGGCATATCCATGAACGAAGTGACACCACCTGCTACGGCGGCTTTCGACTCCGAGGCGATGTCGGCCTTGTGGGTGAGCCCGGGGTCGCGGAAATGCACTTGGTCGTCGATAGCTCCGGGAAGCAGCAAGGCCCCTTTGGCGTCGATGCAGTGATGGGCATTGTTAAGTAATGCTTCGGTGGGTGCGCCTTCGCCCACGGCAGATATTACGGAGCCTTCGATGGCAACGTAGCCAATGTAGCGTCGGCCTTCGTTGACTATTTCGGCGTTATGGATAAGTGTATCGGTCATTGAAAAGTTTATGCTTTAGGCTTTCGCTCATATTTGCGCAGCAGGCTTGAGACCTTTAGGCGGATTACCCCGAACACGGCTTCGCCGAATATTCCTGAACTCATTTTGCTGGTTCCGAGCACTCGGTTTACAAAGATTATCGGCACTTCCTTGATGCAGAATCCGAATTTGTAGGCAGTAAACTTCATTTCAATCTGGAAAGCGTAGCCTTTGAAACGGATGTTGTCGAGGTCGATGGTTTCGAGCACTTCGCGGCGGTAGCACACAAATCCGGCAGTGGTGTCGCGGATGCTCATACCGGTTACTAATCGCACATAAGCCGATGCATAGTACGACATCAGCACGCGTCCCATGGGCCAGTTCACTACATTCACCCCGGTGATGTATCGTGAGCCTATGGCTACATCGGCATGCTCAGCGTGGCAGGCGTGATGCAGTTTCAGCAGGTCGTTGGGATTGTGTGAGAAATCGGCATCCATCTCGATGATATAGTCGTAGCGATGCTCGATTGCCCATTTGAATCCGGCAATATAGGCAGTGCCAAGCCCGAGCTTGCCCTTTCGCTCGAGGATGTTGATGCGCCCGGGATGCTCGTCGATAAGCTGTTTCACTATGGTGGCAGTGCCGTCGGGCGAATTATCGTCGATGACAAGGATGTCGAACGGGTGTTCTAACGCCAACACAGCGGTAATGATAGCGCTGATGTTCTCCTTTTCGTTGTAGGTGGGGATCAATACCACACTGTCTGATTGCATTGTCTCGGCCATTGAAGTAAGTTTATGCTTTAAGTGCCAGTAGAATCGGATTGCACATATTTATCTATGCAAAAATAATTGAAATGCCGACAACATTCAAACGGTGAGATATAAAAAATGAAAATGAGGCGCGATGGCAGTGTAAAAAATGTTTTTACAGACTCAGATTGTCAAGCAAGGCTATGTATGTGGCAATGGCATGGCGTATCTCGGCGGGCTCGATGTATTCGTCGGCGGTGTGGGAGCGTGACGACTGGCCGGGTCCGATTTTCACCGACGGATATGCAATGAGAGCCTGGTCGGAGAGGGTAGGCGAGCCGAATGGCTCGAGACCGAGCATTGCGGCTCGTGACACGAAAGGATGGTCGGCCGATATCCCCGACGGGTTTAGGCGTGTGGAACGTGGGGTGAGGGTGCATTGCGGCACGGCATGGCGCAGGATGTCGAGGGTCTGCTTGTTGGAGTATACTTCGGTAGTGCGTACGTCGACCACAAAGCGGCAACGGTCGGGCACCACATTGTGTGCCGTCCCGCTCTCAATCTGCGTTACCGATACCTTGATGGGGCCGAGCATAGGCGATGTGCGGTCGAAAGTGAAGGTGCGCAAGGTGTCGATAACCTCTATGGCGCGGTAAATGGCGTTCACCCCTTCGTTGCGGGCAGCGTGGCCGGCAACGCCGGTGATTTCGCCGTCGAGCACCATCAGTCCCTTCTCGGCAATGGCGGGTTGCATTCCGGTGGGCTCGCCCACCACCACCAGATTGGCTTTAGGGAGCATTGGCAGCACTGATTCGATGCCTCCGCGGCCGCTCACCTCTTCTTCGCACGAGGCGAGGAAAAACATGTTGTATGGCTGCACGGTTTCGGCCAGGCGCCGGAAAGCTGCAAAGAGCGACACCACCGAGGCGCCGGCATCGTTGGAGCCCAACCCATAGAGGCGGTCATCGGCTTCGGTTGGCGTGAATGGGTCGAGATTCCATCCTGCCGCCGGTTTAACGGTGTCGATGTGCGAGTTTAGCAAAATGGTAGGGAGCGATGGGTTGAACGTCGCCGCCGAGCACCACACATTGCATCCGTGGCGCATCGGGACGAATCCGGCAGCCTTGACGAAACGCTCCACCACGTCGGCGGCACGGCTTTCGTCGCGGCTGGTCGACGGTGTTGATATCAGGCATTTAAGAAAATCGATGGCATCGTAAAACAGTTCGTCC
>JBJEKE010000149.1:0-3563 GCA_051878475.1 Muribaculaceae bacterium
GAGAATGAATGCCGACGCCTTAATGAACGTTTCTTTTATGCCCACACTCATGGCATGCCATATGTGCAGCTTAAATGGGCCGAGACGGCTGACGGATTCATGGCTACGACAGAATCTGACGGCTCGCATAAGCCGATAGCTGTTTCTACACCACTCACACAGGTGCTTATGCATCGCGAGCGCGCCAAGTGCGATGCCATAATAGTAGGCGCAGGTACTGTTGTGAGCGACAATCCCTCGCTTAGTGTGCGTCTATGGCCATCGAGGCTGAATCCTTTACGGGTGGTGCTCGACCGCCATAATCTTGTTTCTTCGGATGCTGCTGTTATGACAGATGGAGGGCGTACGCTTGTAATATCAGATGACTGCATAGAAGCTTTGCTTTCAGATCTTTACCGCCGCAACATCACCAGCGTGATGGTGGAGGGGGGCGGCAATGTGCTCAGTCGCTTCATTGCCTCAGGCTGCTGGAACGAGGCCCGTGTGGAGCGTAATGTGGACATGAGAGTAGGAAGCGGTCTTCGTGCACCACATATTGAAGGGCTATTAACAAATGTAGAAAAGCATTTTCAAAATATAATTTATAGCTTTACGAATAGGTAAATACTTAAAAAAGCGATATAAATATGGATATTATCGTTATGAGGTGTTCTAAATCGAACTTTAGTATTATTTTTACACCCGATTTCGTGCAATAGGCGTCCAAAAATATGAATAATGTCGCATTTTTGGCGCGGTATCGACGAATTTTTGTAAATTTGCACTTTAATCAGTAGAATTATAGATAAAAGATAATGAATAGAAAAAGTCTGGTTTATTTCTTTATGCTCGCTTTGTTTGCGATGGTATCGTGTAACAGTAGCGACACAGAGGAATATGAAGAATATGTGTTGCCCTCGGATGTGGCAATTACATCGTTCACCATATCTGCAAACGACGATTTGCTTGAAAATCTCGACTCAGTATACTTTACTATCGACCTTGAGAACCGCCGTATCTTTAATGCCGACTCGCTGCCTAAAGGCACCGATGTGTCGAAGTTGGTGGTTAACATCACATATCCGTTGGTGCAGAGCATCACTCTGAAAGTTTCCGGAGGAAAGGTGATGGAAGATGAGGAAATCGACTATTATCAGCAGTCGACCGACAGCATCGACTTCACCGGCAATGTGGCTTTGGAACTTGTGTCGGCTGACGGCTCTACCACAGCTACCTACGAAATCAAGGTGAACGTGCACGAGATGGAGCCCGATTCGCTGTATTGGAACAGCACAAGCCGACGCGACCTGCCGGCTATCAACTCCCCGCTGTCACAAAAGACGGTGATGATGGACGAGAAACTGTTCTGTTTTGTGAAAGAAGCATCGCAATATGTGATGTCGTCGACTTCCGACATCGAAAATGATGACTGGACCACCGAGGCTCTTCAGTTGCCATTTACACCGATTGTAAACTCTTTTACTTCAACCGACGACGCTTTGTATATGCTCTCCGACTCTCACGAGCTCTATAAGTCGACCGACGGTATCAACTGGACTTCGACTGGTAAACAGTTCGAAAGCTTGATTTGCGGCTACGAGGAATATCTTCTGGGTGTGGTGCTCGACGGCTCGAAGTATGTGTGCGACATGTATCCGCGCCGCGATGGCTTCTCGCCTTTTGAGGCAGAATCGGATTTCCCGGTTTACGGCACATCGAATGCTATAAGAATAGAGAATGCATGGAGTGTGACTCCACAGTATATAGTGCTTGGTGGTATTGACGCCTCGGGCTGTAAGACCGGCGCATGCTGGGGATTCGACGGCAGCACGTGGGGCAAGATTTCAAACCGTTGCATGCCGGCTGTCTCGGGAGCAACAATTGTGCCTTACACCACTTATACCATTCAAGATAACTGGAAAACCGACGAATATGTCACTTGGCTGGCATTTGGCGGCCGTGAATCCGACGATTCGATGCGCGATTCGGTGTATATCTCTTATGACAACGGTATGAATTGGATGAAGGGGGGCGACCTTATTCAATTGCCTGAATACATCCCTGCTTTTGACAATGCACAGGCCTTTGTGATCAGCCACCACTTAACTGCTCGCACATCGTCGGGAATGGGTTCGGCCTGGATTTCATACCCGTCGCGACGCTTGCCGGCATGGTATCATATCGTCAAGCCCGCATCGAGCCGCAGCATTGAATATGAATGGGATTGCCCATACATTTATCTGTTCGGTGGCGAAGATGCCAACGGAGTGCTGAGCAACAGTATTTGGAGAGGTGTTATCAACCGATTGTCGTTTAAGCCGATAATCTGACGCTGTTCACCTCCCTTGGCTTTTGGATATAAAACGATGAAATGAGAATCCACAGTTTGGTCATATTGCTGGTGATGATGCTCTTGGCTTCTTTTACAGCTGGTGCGCAGAGCTATCGTTACGAAATTGGCGCAGGACTGGGCATGAGCGGGTATCTTGGCGATGCCAACAAGAGTAATATGTTCAAGAATCCCGGGTTTGCCGGTGGATTTCTTTTCAGATATGTAATGAACTATCGGTTTGCCATCAAGGGCGCGCTTTCAACAGCATCGTTAAGTGCCAATTCGGCCGACTTCGACGACTATTTCCCCGGTGGCGAAACCTACAAGTTCAGTTCGCAGGTGTATAATCTCGATGCCCAGTTCGAGTTTAATTTCTTCAACTATGGCATCGGCTATAAATACAAGCGCCTGCACCGGCTTGTGCCATATCTGGCACTTGGCGTAGGTGCCACCATGGCTTCGTGCGATGGAAACTCCACTGTGGCATTTTCATTGCCGATGAGTGCAGGGGCAAAGTTCAAGGTGAGCGAACGCCTGAATCTCGGGGTTGAGTTCACCATGCGTAAAGTGTTTAGCGATAAGGTTGACAATTTTACGCTCGACGATTTGAATGGCATAAAAAGCTCGTTTTTGAAGAATACTGACTGGTGCTCGACAATTATGCTGTCGGTAACCTACGAGTTCGGCAAGCGATGCACGCAATGCCATTATGTAGAATGATAAAAGTAAGAGAGTGATGATATTGGCACAAACAATAGACAAGACGCGATTGCCCCGCCACGTGGCCGTGATAATGGACGGAAACGGAAGGTGGGCCAAAATCCGTAATCTTGACCGGACTGAAGGCCATGTTGAAGGCGTCAACACCGTGCGGAAAATCACGGAAATTGCCTCTGAAATTGGAATAGAGTATCTCACGCTTTACACATTCTCAACCGAGAACTGGAACAGGCCCAAATATGAGGTAGATGCTTTGATGAATCTCATTGTAGTGGCCATTGAGCGTGAAACGCCCGACTTGATAAAGAACAACGTGCGTCTTACCGCCATCGGCGATTGGAACCGTATGCCCGATTTCGCTTGCGAGCGATTGCGCAAATGTATCGACGACACTTCACATTGCACAGGGCTCACCCTGGTGCTCGCCCTGAGCTACTCCTCGCGTTGGGAAATTGTGGATGCCGTTAAGCGATTAGTCCAAGCTGCTGCTGACGGAACGGTAAAGGCGGATGATATCGACGAATCGGTGATT
>JBJEKE010000150.1:0-3548 GCA_051878475.1 Muribaculaceae bacterium
GGTCGACTGCGGATTCGGCCCCGTGGAATACAAGCTCGAAGTGGCTTCGTTCAACACCGACTCTGCCACTTGGAAAGGCTCCTACCTGAGCTGCAACGTTTCAAGTGCCGGAACTATAAAAATATATGGCGACCCGGCCAAAATCGACATCATCAACGCCAGCGGTTGCTACATCCGCACAATCAACTTCCCGCAACTGCTTAACCTCGAGATTCTCGACCTCAGCCACAACGAGCTGACAGCTCTCGACCTGAGCGACTTCTCAAACCTCAAGGCTCTGTATCTCAACGACAACCCGTTTGGCTCTTCGCCGCTGAAAATCGGCGGCAACAAGCCGTCGCTGATGATTCTCGACATCGGGCAGGTTGACCATCTCGACTCTTCGTTCAACCTGAGCGACTATCCCGCCATGGCTACGTTCGATGCCTGGAGCTGCAAGGACCTTACTTATCTCGACCCTTCGGGATGCCCTAACATCCAGAAAATTTCTATCGACTCGACTCCGGTACAAAGCCTCAACGTATCGAACAACCCGAATCTGGCCATCCTGAACATCAGTGAAACCGGCATCGAGGAAATCGACTTGAGTAACAATCCCAACCTTATTCAATTCTACGCCGACCACCAGTCTGGCTCGGTTAATGCCGGAAAGAAACTCAAAAGTCTCGACATCGCCAACAACACTTATCTGCAATATCTCTTTGCCAGCGGAAACGACTTCACATCGGTCGACCTGAGCAACAACATCTATCTTACCGACGTTTATCTGAACAACAACCTGCTCACCAGCATCAACCTCGACAACAACACTTATCTGCAGAACCTGATGCTGCGTAACAACTACTTCGACTTCGCTACTTTGCCTTTGCCTAACGAACAATGGCTGAACTACGACTATATGCAGCGCAACATGCCTCTGGCAAAGTCACAGAAGGTGGGAACGGTTATCGACCTCAGCAGCAAGGTGCTGCGCGAAGGGTGCACCACCACCATGGCTATGTATAAGGTCGACGAAAGCAACCCCAACGGCAATGTAGCCCTCGACGAGGAATATTACACCTACGAGGACGGCAAAGTGACTCTGCTGAAGGAAACCACCGACAGCGTATATCTGGCTTTTGCCTGCGA
Source organism: Muribaculaceae bacterium (assembly GCA_051878475.1). Taxonomy (GTDB): domain Bacteria; phylum Bacteroidota; class Bacteroidia; order Bacteroidales; family Muribaculaceae; genus SFRY01. The sequence continues at coordinate 1,129 of JBJEKE010000150.1, forward strand.
TGCCTTCCCGCTTACCGATTTGGCCTCGCTACCGCTCCGCACTGTGAAATTCATCGTGAAGAGCGAGGACGACTTCGGCCAAGACGACAAAGCCTTCACATTCTCCACCCCAATTTCGAGCAGTGGCGCTTCGGTGAGCATGTCCATCGGTATGGTGGGTGCATCGGCTGAATCGCCAAAGACTTTCTACGTTGACTTCGGTGCAGGAAAGAAGGAATTCACCGCCTCTACTGCTGGAATTCCCGAATCACCCAATGTGGTCAACGAATATTCCATGTACGGCAAAATTACTGTATACGTTCCGCAAGACGAACAGATTGGCTCGCTCGCTATCGACGGCCTCACTATCACTTCCATCGACCTAAGCAACCTCCGCTCGCTACGCGAACTCCGCATAACCGATGCCGACCTTTACAGCATCGACCTCGGATGGAACCGAAGCCTTGCTTATCTTGAACTCTCAGGCAACCACTTCGGCACGCTCAACATACGCGGTGCCAACGATGCATATCAGAAAACGCTGCTTGCCGATATCAACCTGAGCAACAACGAACTCACCTCGGTCACGCTCAACGACATGTACACAATCCACAAACTCAACCTCAGCAACAACAACCTCACTGAACTGAACCTCAAGGACAGCGACATGCTCGAGGAACTCAATGTGGCTTACAACAAGTTTACCAACCTCAATCTGTCGTACTGTACGCTGATGACCGACCTCGATATTTCGCACAACGAAATTTCAAGCTTGACACTGCCATCAGAACTGTCGTTCAAACGCATCCATTGCGAGAACAATGCATTCACATTCTCCACTCTGCCTGTTATCAGCGGTCTTGAGGGATTCACATACTCTCCTCAAAACGACGTGACAATATCAGCAAAAGGCCCGGGATGCGACCTCTCGGAACACAACTTCCAGAACGCTACCGTTTACAACTGGTTCTCTGCCGAGGACAACACTGCGCTGGTTAACGGCACCGACTACTCCGAAGCCGACGGCAAGACCCGATTTCTCGAACCGGTTATCGGCAAAAAACTGTATTGCGTGATGTCGAACCCGATTTTGCCTCTTCTGACTCTCACCACATCACAAATCGAAGCTGCCGAGATGCCTACTCACGTGGTTGCATCAATGACAACAACAGCCGACTGCTCCGGCACATTAATCATGATTGCCAAAGAGCCCGAAACTCTAATTTGCATCGACTGGAAGGGCGACGGTGTTGAACTCGAACAATATCTTGTGGGTACATCGGTAACCACTTTCGACGTAACCGCTCACAAGGACGCCACTGCCCGAGTATACTCGTACGACGAACTCAGCGGCATCACTGTGTTCAGCATCAGCAACATTGAAATCGACTCAATCGATGCATCAAGCATGACCGAGCTCAATGCTCTGACTGTGCGAAACGCCGGATTGAACAAGATAAAGATGCCTAACGCCAACCTCTCCGAGCTCATTCTCGACGGAAACAATTTGTCGGAAGAGACTCTCGACCTGAGCGCATACACCGGAATAGGTTATCTAATGCTCAACAGCAACAAATTCACCCAATTCGATGCCTCTAAGCTCCCCAACCTCTTCAATTTGGGATTGAACAACAACCAGATCACTTCTGTAACCCTCAACAACCCGAATATCTGGTCGCTGGCACTGAGCACCAACGCTCTCTCCCAAATCGACCTCAGCGGTGTTCCGGCAATCGAACAGATAGCTCTCGACCACAACGAGCTGAGCGAACTCAACATCGATGGTCTTTCACACCTCCGTGTGCTCTTCATCGACTACAACCGTTTCCGTTTCAGCACACTGCCTCTCGGCTCAAGCCTCAACCTCTACACATATGCCAACCAAGCCGACCTGCCGGTTGAACTCGTAGATGGCAAGATCGACCTGTCGAGCGAAGCCGTGGTTGACGGAAATGCTACAGTATACCGCTGGTTTGTCAATGCACCTTACTTCGACGACGAAGGCAATATGTCGGGCGAAGAACTTTACGTTGACGATGAATACAGCGTCGAAGGCGGCGTCACTTCGTTCCACGCAATGATTAACAATGTGGTTGGTGCGCTCACAAACGAGAAATTCCCGGATCTCACCCTACTCACCGAAACTGTCGACATTACATCGACCACCGGCATCGAAAATGCCGTGCTCAATGGCGATGCTGTGCGCGTTGAAGGCCGCAACATCGTGGTTACCACCTCGGCCGACACTACAGTGAAGGTATATAACGTGGCTGGAATGCAAGTGCGCAGCATTGAACCTGCCGATGGTGTTGCCATTGCTGCCGGAGTTGAGCCCGGAATGTATGTAGTGGCCACCGCCCACAGCACCCACAAGGTTATCGTCAGATAAACACCATAGCCACTCTCCCCGAAAAGAAACCCTGAGGTCCACGCCCCAGGGT
>JBJEKE010000151.1:0-3537 GCA_051878475.1 Muribaculaceae bacterium
CAGTGGTGGCAAGCATCTTGGCTGGAGTGTTTTGCTTCATGCAGATGCCTAAGCTCGAGGACCCCGCTGTTGCCGTTAAGCAGGCGTCGGTGGTTGTGGTGTATCCCGGTGCCACAGCTCATCAGGTTGAACTGAAGGCTGTGCAAGTGCTCGAGGATAATCTGCGCACTCTACCCGACATCGAAGAGATTCGATCGGAATGTCAACCTGGTATGGCACTTATAACGGTGGAGTTCAGAATGTCGGTGCTCAACGAAGATCTTGAGCAGCATTTCGACCTGCTCCGCCGCAAGGTCAACGACACCAAAGTGTATCTGCCCTCAGAATGCTACGACCCGGTAATTATCGACGACATGATGGACGTATACGGCTTGTTCTACGCCATCGAGGCCGATGAGGGTTTCACTTATCCTGAACTTGAACGCTATGCCAAGATGATTCGCCGCGAACTCATGACCGTTGAAGGTGTAAAGCGGGTGAATCTGGTGGGTGCTCGCCAGGAGGTTATCGACATTACCATCAGCAAGGACAAACTTGCCCGAAACGGCCTTGTACCCACCCAGATAATGACAGGACTGCAATCGGCAGGAAAGGTGGTGAACGCCGGTAAATACAACAACGATGCCGACCGTATTTCGTTGCGCGTAAACAATTCAATCGAGAATGAAAACGATGTGGCTGACCTGATGATTAAGACCACCGTCGGAAAAACTCTCCGCCTTGGCGACATCGCCGAAGTTTCACGCGGATATCAGGAGCCGCAGACCAACGGATTCTTTGTCGATGGACACAAGGCGATGGCCATGTGCATGGCTCTCGAAAATGGTGTAGTTGTGCCCGATGTGGGTGCGGCGGTCGATGCCAAGCTGAAAACTATAAAGCCACTTATCCCGGCAGGAATCAGCACCGAAAAAATTTTCTTCCAACCCGACAAAGTCGACCAGGCCATTGCCGGTTTCATGATTAACCTGCTTGAATCGGTGCTTATTGTAATTGCTGTGCTGATGCTCACCATGGGATTCCGTAGCGGTGTAATCATTGGATTCGGGTTGGTGCTCACCATTGCCATATCCTTCCCGATTCTTCAGCTTATGGACACCACTCTGCAGCGCATATCGCTCGGAGCGTTCATTGTGGCAATGGGAATGCTCGTCGATAATGCCATTGTAATCATGGACGGCATCCTTGTGGATAAGCAGCGTGGCCTTGCTCCCGATGTCTATCTGTACCGTATTGGCAACAACACTGCCATGCCACTGCTCGGTGCCACCATCATTGCCATCGCAACTTTCCTTGCCTCGTATCTGTCGCCCGACTCGGCAGGCGAGTATTGTCGCGATCTGTTCCTGGTGTTGTGCGTCTCGCTATTAGCTTCGTGGCTGTTGGCGCTCATTCAGGTGCCGGTGTGTGCCAAATCCTGGCTCCCTGCCAAGGTGAAGACTTCCGATGAGCAATACAATTCACGCATTCACCGTTTCGTACGCTATACGGTGATATTCCTGCTCGGCCACAAGACGGTGACACTTTTGTGTGCAGTAATTATACTTGCCGCCTGCGGCTTTGGCATGACAAAGGTTAAGAATCTGTTCTTCCCCGATTTCGACTATTCCCAGTTCATCATTGAATATCAGATGCCTGTCAACACCTCACCCGACAATGTGAAGAGCGACTTGCTTGAGATGTCGGAACACCTGCGGCAGAATCCTAAAATCGAACGTGTATCGGTATCAATGGGCACTGCTCCGGCTCGTTACTGTCTGGTACGACCGATGACCAACGGTGGCGACAGCTATGGCGAGCTTATCGTTGACTGCAAAGACTTCGAGACCGTAAACGAAGTTATCGACCAGATTCGCGATTCGCTTCGCATGGCTCATCCCGATGCATATATCCGCTATCGCCACTATAACTTCTCAATTGCCACCAGCCACCCCGTTGAGGTCCAGTTCCGCGGCCCGGATCCGGCTGTGCTGAAGAAACTGGCTGCACAGGCCGAGGAGGTGATGCGCAAATGCCACTATGTTGATGCCTACAGTGTAGAAACCAATTGGAAGCCAAAGAGCAAGACCTATGTGGCCGATTATTCGAAGGTTAATGCACTGCGTGCCGGTGTTGACCGTTCAAATGTGGCCGATGCACTGCTGGCCGCTACTGATGGCCTTCCGGTGGGCGTTATCAACGACGGCGACAAGCAGGTGATTATCAATATGAAAGTGCGCAATGAAGATGGCTCGCGCATCAGCGACCTTAACGACATTCCGGTGTGGTCGATGATGAACGTAAACCTCGATACCGAGGCTCTGCAAGGGCTTACCACCGGTGCCACCTCATCCGAAGAAATCAGCGATGAGATGTATAAGTGCGGCCCACTGTCGAATGTGGCCACCGATATAGCTCTTGAATGGGAGGAGCCATATATCTACCGTGTGAATGGCGAACGGACCATAGAGGTGGAATGCGACCCCGATTACACCCTATTCCATGGCACAGTGGCAAAGGTGAACAGCGAGATTAAGCAGGGAATAGAGGCTATCGAACTACCCGACGGATACAGCCGTGTATGGGCCGGCGAGGGCAAGCTCTCGGGAAAGGCTACGTCGCTGCTTATGAAGTATACCCCGATAACATTGCTCATTGTGCTCACCATATTACTGCTGCTCTTCCGCAATTGGAAACAGGTGGGCATTGTGCTGATGTGTCTGCCGTTTGTGATATGTGGAGTGGCACCGGCTCTGCTGGTTTTCCGTCAGCCATTCACATTCATGGCCATCGTCGGCATGATGGGTTTGATGGGTATGATGGTTAAGAACACCATTGTTCTGATCGACGAAATCAACCGTCTCTACAAGGTTGAGAAGCGTTCGGCATACGAATCGGTGATAACTGCCACGGTGAGCCGTGTACGACCCGTTGTGATGGCTTCAGCCACTACTATCCTTGGCATGATGCCTTTGCTTGGCGATCCGATGTACGGCTCAATGTCGATTTGCATAATGTCGGGCCTCGCCATGGGCACTCTTATCACCCTTGTGCTGCTTCCAATCCTTTATTCTGCATTCTTTCACGTTAAACGTCCCGAACAATCATGAAACGATATTTTTTAATGCTATCTACGGCTCTTGCGGCCGTGGCTTCCACATTGGCACAGACCATGAGCCTTTCTGAATGCCGAAATGAGGCTCTGAAGTTCAATGAAACCATGACCACCGCCAACAATGCTGTGCGACAGGCCGAACTCGACCGACAAATTGCATTCACCAATTATCTTCCCAAGCTCGACGGCTCGCTCTCGGGGGCTGCCAAGCGGCAATTGGCGGCGGAGGTCATCTTCCTGACGCACAACGACCGGCTGCACGAGGTCAACCTCGCCTGGCACCCGCGGGCCGAGGACTTGCTCTGGGTGCCGTCGCTCCAGGAAGCGAAGGTCTCCGAGACCGGTGGCCGCAACGTGCGATACCGACGGGGCCTGAAGGGCCGGCTGGTCGAGGAGTTCTCCGCGCTGCTGCGGGAGAAGCTGCCGTACTGTGCCATCCGCTA
>JBJEKE010000152.1:0-3493 GCA_051878475.1 Muribaculaceae bacterium
CGAAAAGAAAGAGCCATCGAAGTTCGACATAAAAATCTACAATGTCGTTATCCGCAAAAGCGCCATCAGCTACGATGTGGAATCGGAGCCTGAGCGGCAGCATTTCGACAAAAGTCACATTGCAGTGTCAAACCTGAAGGCCGACATAGTGATTCCGCGCCTAAGCAACAACAATTTCATTGTCGACATCAAGCGATTGTCGCTCATCGAACGCTCCGGATTTGAGCTGAAACGAATGTCGGCCGATATCAACGTCAGCGACAGCATAATTGCCATAGAGAGACTGATGGTTGAATTGCCGCACACCATGATTGCGCCCAACGACATCAAAGTGCCAATCAACGGACTTGCCTCGCTGAAATCAGACATCGCAACGCTGCCAATTGATGTCTCGATGTCGAACAGCTACATAACTGCTGCCGACTTTGCCGGATTTGCTCCCCAACTGAGCAACTTCGACGAAAGGCTAAACATAACCGCATCGATAAACGGCACCCTTCAAAGCCTGAAAATACCGGTGATATCGGTAACTACCGACAACCGACGCATATCGCTTGAACTGGCGGGTGAGGTTGAAAACATAAACACCCCCAAGCAGGCTAGTTACTCCATCCACCACATCGACATCAACGCCAGCGGTCAGGAAATAGCCTCGATATTATCGTCGATTCCGAATCTGAAACAATCGGCGAAATCGGCAATTTCCAATCTTGGCAGCATCCGTATGAAAGGTTCTGTTTCTGGCAACTTCAACGTGTGCAATCTCAATAGCCGTATTGCCACCGATGCCGGCAGCATCGGCATTTCGGCACTTGCCTCGCACGACACAATCAGCGCAGTCAACAAAATCAATGCTCACATACTCTCGGAAAGCATTAACGTGGGGCAGATAATCAACCGTCCCGACATTATTACCACAGCCGGATTCGACATTGCCTTCGATGGTTCCGAACACCACAAGCAAATAGTGGGCAAGGGCGAAGGCACTATATCGCACCTTACCGTTAAAAACTATACATATAACGACATTGTCCTCAGCATCGACGTTGACGACAACACCTACATCGGCAACATCGATATTAACGACGAAAATGTCGATATGTCGGCTCTCGCCTCGATTACACTCGACAACAACGAGAAGCAAATAGATGCCACATTGGAGGTGTCCTTCATCAATCTGGCTCAGTTAAACCTTACCGACAAATTCAAGGACTACACCCTATCATTCATGTCCGACATCAACTTTGCCGGTTCCGACATCGACGACACCACAGGTTCTATCCGTATCGACAACTTTGCATTCACCGACAGTATCGGCAAAGGTGTTGCTCTCGATTATCTGAAAATCGAATCGTTGCGCGATTCAATTACCCGGTCGATAACCGTAACATCCGACATCATCAACGGAAACATCACCGGAAACTTCAACTTCCAAGCCATGAAACAGTATGCCACAAACGTGGCAGCCAAGATATTCCCATCGATAATCGAAGCCAACGATTCTCCCGACATCACCGACAACACCTTCAGCTATCAGTTCCGCGTTGAAGCCAACAACGATATACTCGACCTGTTGAAATCGCCGGTGCGTCTGCTCTACCCGGTCGACATCAACGGAAACATCGACAGCAACACATCAACCGGGCGTCTGCTGGTGCGCGCGCCATATCTGCAACAGAAAAACAAGGTTATAGAGAACAGTTCGCTCGACTTTTCATTCGATGCCAACAGTGGCACCTCCGACCTTCTTATAACCACCAAATTCCCCGTCAAGAAAGGGAATGTTGACCTTAACGCCTCGATCGGCGCTGCCAACAACTGCATCGACTCCAAAATATCGTGGTGGCTCGACACCAAACGAGCCTTCAACGGCGACGTAAGCATATCGACACTGCTAAGCCGCAACGACAACAACAGTATCGTTGCCGACGTGACCCTAAACCCCACCGATGTGGTTGTGAACGATACCGTCTGGAAGATTCTGCCGGCAAAGATAAACATTGACGGTCGCACGGTTACCGTCGACGATTTCGAGGCCCGCTGCGACAACCAATTCATTAAAATCGACGGAATCGCCTCCGACAACCCCGACGACGAACTGTTTGTTGAACTTAACGAAATCGACCTCGACTTCATTTTCGAGACACTCGCCATATCAAATGTGGCATTCGGTGGACGCGCTACCGGAAAATTCTCGGCGTCGAGCCTCTTCACCAAAATTCCTATGTTGTCAACCCCCAATCTGCACGTCGAGAACTTTGCATACAACAACACTGTGCTCGGCAACACCGATATAGAAAGCCATTGGGACAACGACACAAAAGGCATTGCCATGAATGCCGACATTGCACAAGCCGACGGACTTCATTCGTTTGTCAAAGGAGCCATCTACCCAACCATGGACTCTCTATATCTGGATTTCGACGTAAAGCGCACCAACGTGAAGTTCCTGCAACCTTATATGTCGGCATTTACATCATATATCGATGGCGTTGCCAGCGGCCACGGAACACTCTTTGGCAATTTCAAGCGGATTAACTTCATGGGCGACGTTTTTGCCGAAGATTTCAAGATAAAAATCGACTTCCTCAACACGGTGTATTCGTGCACCGACTCCATTCACATTGTCCCCGACCTGATAAAGCTCGACGGTATTACTATAACCGACAAGTATGGCAACACCGCCAAGCTGGGCGGATATGTCAGTCACGAGGCATTCCACAATGCCGCCTTCAACATAGCGGTTACCGATGCCCACAACCTGCTGTGCTACGACACCAACGAGCACATCAACCCAATATGGTACGGAACAATCTACGGTAACGGCTCTGCATTTGTGGTGGGCGAACCCGGCAGGCTCGATATCGACGTGAGCATGTCGTCGGCTCCTGGTTCTCGGTTCACTTTCGTGATGTCGGACAGCGAAGCTGCCGGCGAATACAACTTCATCACTTTCACCGACCGAAACAAAAAGGAAGAGCTGGAAGTTGACACTGTGCCCGAAATAGTAAAGAAACTGAGAGAAAAGAAAAAGGACGACAACAGCATGCCCACACGCATGAACATCACACTTCAGGCCGAAATCAATCCGCAACTGCAGATGATTCTGGTAATGGACCCCATTGGCGGCGACAAAATAAAGGCTACCGGCAATGGGAACCTGCGTATGGCATACAACTCTACCGACGAAGCTTTGAGCATGCTCGGCAAATATGTGCTCGAGAAAGGTTCGTACAACTTCACCCTGCAGGACATCATCATCAAGGACTTCACCATACGCGAAGGCAGTGCCATAACATTCAATGGCGACCCCTACTCGGCAGTGCTCGACATCTCGGCCATATATCAGCTGAACGCCAGCCTGACCGACCTCGACGAATCGTTTGCCTTCGACAAAGACCTAAACCGCACAAATGTGCCGGTGCAAGCCGTTCTCAACGCCACCGGCGAGATAAGCCAGCCAAACATCTCGTTTGACCTCGCATTTCCAACC